>JAFAVZ010000265.1 GCA_019242175.1 Acidobacteriota bacterium | reverse complement strand
AAACTACATTCAGCACTTCGTGTTCACCTGAACTCGACCCGGAGCTGTTTGAGGATGTCTCCGTGCGGTTGCTACTCCCGGCGGAGCCCCGCAATAGCCCGTCGTCCGCGTACTGGAAGACATTGCCCCACGCGCGCGCAATCGATGACGACGTCTGATCGCTGTCGCCGTACGATGAGGTCCAGAAGCGTTGTACCATCCCGTCCGGCGCAATCGGTCGTGCGTGGAGCACCTCGTCTTTCGCGTCGAGAAATGACTCCGGCCGGAACGTGATCTGGAGGTTCGCGAGCGCCCGCAACTGCACCCCCATGATGCGCAGGCCGATGTCCTCCCACTGCGCGTCGCTCTGGTGCGAAACCCAGTACGAGACGCCGAGGTTGCGCGCGACGGCGAGAATGCCCGGTATGTTGCGCCGTACCCACCACGGCTCGTCGATGACGATCGCCAGCGGCGGCACGCCTGCAGTGTCCTGCCGGTGCAGGCACAACGCATGGAGCATTGCGTGGATCGCTTGGTACGCCTTCGCGCGCTGCAAATCCTCGGGCTCGCGATTCGTGACGCTGAGGCAGGCGTCGCCGAACGCCACCGCTTCGAGCGGAAAGGTCTCGTCATTGAAGATATCGCCCAGCACCGTCCCCGGTGCGAAGTCGTTCAAGCTGTTCCGCGTCGATCCCATCTCCTCGTCGAACGCGCGCCAGCTCTTGCGCGGATCGTCCGGCCGCAGCGCGAGCACGCGCTGTAGCTCGGCGCGTTGGTATTGCAGAAACTCCCATTCCGACGCGCGGATCGTGCGGGCGTCGAGTTCGCGATCGAGGAACGACGCGAACTGTGCGTCGTTGAGAAACGTGAGGCCGTCTGAAATCGGCCGATCCGCCGCCGCAAGCACCGCAAGCAGCGCCGTCGCGTTGCGGAGGAAGCGGACGCGCTGTGCGACGTCGGCGTCATTGAGCTTGACCAGGAGCACCTCGATCGCGCGCGACGTGACGTCACGAATCCGCTCTGTCCGGCCATCGGGCAACTGCCGCCGGCGTAAGAGGTCGATCTGAATCGCTGGATTCGGCGCACCGACGGCGAGGAAGCCGTACCGCCGCAGGAACGCAGCCGTGCTGCCCGCGAGGTGCGCCGGGCAGCGGTCCTCCGCGATCGCGAGGGCGGTCGCCGCGGCCGCGATCACCGCCTGTAGCTCACGATGTCCCGTGCCGATGTAATCGAACTGCGCGAACGGGGCGCCGAGGCCGCGGCCGAGGAGGAGCCGCCGCGCGAGCGAGGTCTTTCCCGCCCCGATCGCGCCGCGGAGGTGCACGCCGCGAAGGAGCGCGTCCGGCCGCAGCCAGTACGGCGCTCCCGAGTCGGTTGCGACGCCGAGATAAATCGGGAGCGACGGGACGGTGGGGAGCGGAGCGCTCGCAGGCGCGATCATCGGCCGCTCCCGCGCTGACCGCTTACGGACGCACCGAACCGGTCGAGAGCTGCAAGCACCGTCGTGCTCTGCGCACTCCGGCCTGCCTCGTCGAACTGTTGCTTGAGATTCGCGTACTCCTTCGCGAAGGCCCGAATCTGCGCCGCGGTGAAGTCGCCGCGCTCGTGCATCTGCGCCATCAGCTGCGTCTTAGCCCGGATCATGGCGTCTTCTGAGGACATGCCGTCTAGGCGCGCACGCAGGTAGAGACATCCGGCAAAGGCGTGATACGGACGGCGCGTACCGGACGGGATGCCACCGGTCTGCACCTCGCGGATGATCGCTCCGGCTTCTGTGCGGATCCGATCGTGCAGCGCCGCGATGCTAGGATCGACCGTCGACGCGGCGGCGGCGTGCGCCGACCGCGCGGACACGCTGAGCGCACGCGCCTCCTCCGTTGCGTCCAATCGCTTCCTGAGCTCCGCCGCCTCGTTCTTGGCGCGAAGCCGCCGGACTTCTGCTTCCTCACGTACGATCTCGGGCAGGAGCTTCGCAAGTTCCTCCGTCTCCCTCCGCTTCGCATCGGCCGCTGCAACACGGCTCCGGCAATCCGCGACGACGGCGTCGGCCTCCGCAACGATCCGTTTCGTCTGTGCGGCGTGCTCTGCCATCGACTGCATCTCGCCGACGACCTGGCGTACCGATCCTGCGATGTTCGTGGCGTAGTGCAGCGTGTCGGCGACGCGACCGGCCGCACGTTTGCTGATACCGCCGGACGCGACGCGCCGCACGATGCGCTCGATACCTTGCGCTGCGCTCGCAGTGAGCGCATCCATGTCATCGTCAACTGAAAGCACGGCGACCTCGGTGCCGGAGACGCTCATCGTGAACCTCCACCTGACTGTACGAGGCGATCCAACTGTGCGCGGAGTTCCGCCAGCCGACGCGACGACTGCCGCGCGATCTCGGCGATGATCTCGTGCATCTCGTCACACGTGCCCACCAGCGTTCGCCACGCCCAGGCATGCTGCACGGTGGTGCGGTACTTCGTGTCACTCACGATCCGACGGCACACGACGACGGCGATGAGGAAGCCCACGAGGAACGCCACAATGAATGTGACGACGCAACACATGATCGTCGTCACTGTCGGCGAGATGACCCAGATGTGCGCCTGCGCGCCAAGCGGGCCGATGCTGATCACTGCGCCGTATCTGACGCTGGTCCGCAGGTCTGCGTTGCGTTGCGCATTGCTGTTGATGTCTGGGTGCATCGTGCCTCCGTCTGGTGGTTCCGTTGACAGGAGGTACTCAACCACACCGCGAGTGCGCCGCACTGAATCGGTCGAAGTCGCGCACGACGGCAGCAGTGACGGAGTCTTTTCTCGCCTTGTTTGCGTGTTGCGCTCGCGACAAGCGCGGCTCCGGCGGGGTACTTCGAACGCGTTCTCGACCGCACGAAACGCCCGAGGTCTACAGCGTCTCGCGAGATGGACCTCGGGCGCTCGGTCTTAGCCGCTGCGGTGTTGCTTCCGACATCCGCGCTGACACTCCGGTGTATGGCGCGCACGCTTCTGTTGCCGCGATGTTCGTCGCCACCGACTCTGCCGAACCATGCTCCCGAACACGTACTCCCGCAGAAAGGTAGTGGTCTCGACGATCACACGGCGCGTACCGGGGATGCGTCCTGGAAATCCCGCAGATTGTCCTTGAAACGCGCTCGGCGA
>JAFAVZ010000255.1 GCA_019242175.1 Acidobacteriota bacterium | reverse complement strand
TGCAGAGCCTCGCCAACTCGGTTACAACCAATCATCCGGAGATCAATCTGATCGTTCTCCTGATCGATGAGCGCCCGGAAGAAGTCACGGACATGCAGCGCTCCGTCAAGGGTGAGGTCATCTCCTCCACGTTCGACGAGCCGGCCTCGCGCCACGTGCAGGTCGCGGAGATGGTCATCGAGAAGGCGAAGCGCCTCGTCGAGCACAAGCGCGACGTCGTCATCCTCCTCGACTCGATCACGCGTCTCGCCCGCGCCTACAACACCGTCGTGCCGCCGTCGGGCAAGGTGCTCTCGGGCGGCGTGGACTCGAACGCGCTGCAGCGCCCGAAACGCTTCTTCGGCGCCGCGCGCAACGTCGAGGAAGGCGGCTCGCTGACGATCATGGCCACGGCCCTCATCGACACCGGCTCGCGCATGGACGACGTGATCTTCGAAGAGTTCAAAGGCACGGGCAACATGGAAGTGCACCTCGACCGCAAGCTCGTCGAGAAGCGCGTCTTCCCGGCCCTCGACATCAACCGCTCCGGCACGCGCAAGGAAGAGCTGCTCCTGGAGCGCAACGAGCTCAATCGCATCTGGGTCCTGCGCAAGGTGTTCTCGCCGCTGTCGACCGTGGAGTCGATGGAGCTGCTCGTGGAGAAGCTCGACAAGACGCGCACGAACGGCGAGTTCCTGAACGCGATGTCGTCCATGTAAATCGTCTATGTAGGGCCGGCTCTCCAGCCGGCCTTCAAATGTCATGATCGCTTCGACCGAGGAGATCCGGGCTTGTTTCCCCGCGCTCGCGCGGCGGCACAACGGGCTTCCCGTCGCTTACTTCGACGCCCCCGGCGGCACCCAGGTGCCGTCGGCGGTCGTCGAGGCGATGAGCGACTACCTGCTCCATCACAACGCGAACACGCACTGGGCGTATCCGACGAGTGCCGAGACGGACGCGATCCTCCTCGCCGCGCGCGAAGCCGTCGCCGATTTTCTGAACGCGTCGCCGCACGAGATCGCGTTCGGCAACAACATGACGACGCTCACCTTCCACCTCGCCCGTTCCCTCGGGCGCACGTGGCAGCGCGGCGATGAAGTCATCGTCACGGAGCTCGACCATCACGCGAACGTCGCGCCGTGGCGCGCGCTCGAACGCGACTTCGGCATCACGATCAAGACCGCGCGCATGATCCCAGAGGCGGCGCAGCTCGACTACGACCACTTCGCGTCGCTCCTCGGTCCGCGCACGAAGCTCGTCGCCGTCGGCGGCGCGTCGAATGCCGTCGGCACGATCAACGACCTCGCGCGCGTGCGGTCCATGGCCGAGAGCGCGTTGCTTTTCGTCGACGCGGTGCATCTCGCGCCGCACGAGCTGATCGACGTGCAGGACCTCGGCTGCGACTTCCTCGCTTGCTCGTCGTACAAGTTCTACGGGCCGCACGCCGGCATTCTCTTCGCGCGCGGCGATCTGCTCGAAAGCCTGCCGTTCCCGAAGCTCGATCCCGCGCCGGACGACGCTCCGGAACGCGCCGAGACCGGGACGCAGAATCACGAAGGCATCGCCGGCATCGGGGCAACGGTCGAGTTCCTCGCGGCGCTCAGCGGCACCGAGGGCTCGCGCCGCGCGCGCCTGATGCAGACGTTCGCCGCGCTGCACGAACGCGGCTTGGCGCTGACGCGCAAGCTGTGGGACGGTTTGGCGCAAGTGAACGGCATCCGCCTCTACGGCCCGCCGCCCACCGCCCGTCGAACGCCGACGGTCTCGTTCACGATCGATGGCACCGATTGCGAGACGATCGTGAAGCGGTTCGCCGACGCCGCGCTGTTCGTCAGCCACGGCGACTTCTACGCCGCCACGGTGATCGAACGCCTCGGCGTGCCCCAGATCGTGCGCGTGGGCTGCGGCGCCTACACGACGGACGAGGAAGTGGAGCGGCTGCTGGCAACCCTCATGTCATCCTGACCCGCGAAGACGGGGAAGGATCTCCCGGCACGTGCGCCTGGCGCCCGCATCAGGAGATCCTTCGCACTCTGCGGTGCTCAGGATGACACTTCGCCGGATCTCCCGGCACGTGCGCCTGGCGCCCGCATCAGGAGATCCTTCGCACTCTGCGGTGCTTAGGATGACACTTCGCCGGATCTCCCGGCACGTGCGCCTGGCGCCCGCATCAGGAGATCCTTCGCACTCTGCGGTGCTCAGGATGACAACGAGCTGGCGCATTGTTGGTACCCTGCAAGGCCATGGCTAAGGGACGCTCACGCATCAAGGACTTCCTCTGGCGGCACTCCGCCGGAATCGCCTTCACGGTGATGATCGTGTTCGTCGTCTTCATCGGATTCGTCGGCTACACGTACGCGGTCGTCACCAGGAAATTCGATTCGAGCCGCCGTTGGGACCTCCCCAGCCGCGTCTACTCCGACGCCACGCCGATCGTTCCGGGCATGAGCTTTCCCCGCGCGCTCCTGGAGCCGAAGCTCAACCACGTCGGCTATCACGAAGTGAAAACGCGCGTCGCCAATCCCGGCGAATACCGCTATACGAACGACGGCCTCGAGCTCTATCTCCAGAACTTCGAATATCCGGACATGGAGTTCCGCGCGATGTCCGTCAACATCGCGTTCGACGGCTCCACGGTCTCCTCCGTCAAACGCCTCGACGACGGCGTCACGCTGCGCGGCGTCCGCATCGAGCCGGAGCTCATCACCTCGATCTACAACAACGAGATGGAAGACCGGTTGCCGATCACGCTGAGCGCGGTGCCGGACAACGTGAAGAACGCGATCATCGCGACCGAAGATCACGGCTTCTACTCGCATCACGGCGTCTCCATCCGCGGCATCCTCCGCGCCGCCGTGACGAACCTCCGCCAGCACGCGATCACCATCGGTGGCTCGACGCTCACCCAGCAGCTGGTCAAGAATCTCTATCTCAATCCCGAGCGCACCTGGAGCCGTAAGGCGATCGAAGCGTTGATGGCCGTGCTCCTCGAGCTCCGCTACACGAAGCAGGAGATCCTCGAGGCCTACCTCAACGAGATCTACCTCGGCCAGAACGGCGCCGTGCAGATCGTCGGCGTCGAGCAGGCGTCGCAGCTCTACTTCGGCAAGCACGTCACGTATCTGACGCTGCCCGAGGCGGCGACGATGGCGGCGATCATCCGGTCGCCGAATGTGCTGTCGCCGCTCAAGTACCCGGAGCGCGCGAAGCCCATCCGGGACATCGTGCTGGCCCAGATGCGCGATCAGAACATGATCACGCGCGAGCAATACGAGGAGGCGGTGGTCTCGCCGCTCACGGTGACGCGCTTCCCGAAGACGTCGCGCAGCGCGCCGTTCTTCGTCGACCTCGTGTTGAAGCAGCTGCGCGAGACGTATCCGGAAACGCAGCTGAAGACCGAGGGGCTGCACATCTTCACGACGCTCGACACGATCATGCAGCGGTCGGCCGAGCAGTCGCTCGACACCGGCATCGCCAACCTCACGAAGAACTACTCGCACATCAAGAAGTCGGCCGTGCCGCTCGAAGGCGTGATGCTGACGATCCAGCCCGGCACCGGCTACGTGAAGGCGCTCGTCGGCGGCCGCAGCTACTCGAAGACGCAGTTCAACCGCGCGATCCAGGCCCGCCGCCAACCCGGCTCGCTGTTCAAGCCGTTCGTGTACATCACGGCGATGGATCCGGCGCGCGGGCAGCAGGCGCTGACGGCAGCATCGATCCTCGACGACTCGCCGATCACCGTTCGCACCGGTGCGACGGTTTGGCAGCCGCAGAACTACGACCTCCGCTTCCACGGCCAGGTGAGCGTGCGCGACGCGCTCGCGCACTCGTACAACATCCCGGCCGTGCGCGCGGCGATCTACGCGGACGTGAAGAACGTGATCCGCACCGCGTCGACGATCGGCATCGAGTCGCGCCTCGAGCCGTATCCCTCCGTGTCGCTCGGCTCGTTCGAAGTGACGCCGCTCGAGATCGCCTACGCCTACTCCGCCTTCGCCAACCTCGGCGTCAAAGCGGAGCCGATCTCGATCCTCGCCGTCTCGAATCGCGAAGGGCATCTGCTCGAGAGCCGGGAAGTGAAGATGAAACGCGTGGCGCCGGCATCGGAGTGCTACGTGATGAACGACGTGCTGAAGGATGTCTTCAACTACGGCACGGCCGGCAAGGCGCGGTCGCTCGGCTTCGAACGGGCGTTCGCCGGGAAGACCGGCACGACGAGCAACTATCGCGACGCGTGGTTCATCGGCTACTCGCCGCGGATCCTGTCGCTGGTCTGGATCGGCTTCGACGACGGCCACAGCGTGCGGCTGGCGGGGGGCGATGCCTGCGTCCCGATCTGGACGAATTACATGAACAAAGTGGTCGGGCTGGTCCCCGACGTGGAGTGGCAGCGCCCCGACGACGTGGTCGAGAGAATCGTCGATCCGGAGTCGGGAATGCTGGCGACGCCCGCCTGCCCCGAGACGAAGACGGAGATCTTCGTCCGCGGCACGGAGCCGACGGAGGTCTGCCCGTTGCATACAGGCGGGCTCGAGAGCTCCCCCTATCTCCGCGACATCACTCCGACACAGGAGGCGGAAGGGGGTACGCTGCGCACGGTACCGGCCCCGCAGCAGCCCAAAGCCGCCGATCCGCGGCGGCGCGAGCACGGAATCAAGAGGTTGCTGCACATGATTTTCGGAAACGGACAATAGATGACGGCGAACGACCTCACGTTCCCTGCGGGTGAACGCCTTTTTTCCCGGACGCGCCGGAAGGCGAC
>JAFAVZ010000517.1 GCA_019242175.1 Acidobacteriota bacterium | reverse complement strand
GGCCGTTCCGGATCGCGAACCAGAACATCTCGGCGAGAATCGAGGTTACCGTCTCGGCTTGCGCCACGCGGTCCCCGGGCTCCTCGGCGCGCCGAATCTCCGCCAGGAACTCCGCGGTCGCCGCTCGGATATCGCCGACGTCGAGCGCAGTGAGAACGTCTGCTTCGTGCCGCATGGGACGAGGAGCGGCTCCGCGGCGACCCTTCAAGCCGAGGTGAATGTCGTTGATATCCGCCCCTTGGGAGAGGCGCAGGCGCAGCACGATTTCCCGCGCCTCGGTCGGGCGGAGCCGGAGTTCGCCCGAGAAGAGGTCCGTCCGCATCTCCTGCAGCACCTCGTCAGCGCTTTCGGCGCCTGAACGCCGCGTCTCCGCGGCCGGGCCTGCGCGGCGGGGACGTGAACCGGTTACAAGCCGAAGGAAAGCCGGGGCGCTGCCGCGAATGCGCGCAAGGCTTGAGTGGCGTCCGCCGCGGTGCGCCAAGAATACGTCGCTCATGCTCGCGGTCGTTCGGCGCGTGGTGAGCGTGTCCATCTCGGTCAGGGCAACCTCGCGCAGCGGCCCATGAGCCCACTCGTACCACACGAGCGCCGCGCTACGCGGAGCGTCTTCGAGCAACGGCATCACGTCGAAACTGTCCGACCCGGAGTAGCCGCAGACGATGAGCGTATGCTCGCCAATCATGCGCAGCAACTCATCGCGCGCGGGCCCGAGCCGTTCATAGCCGAGTCCCCACCGGCTCATCTGGCGCAAGGTTGCGACGGGCGCGGTCGAGCGACACACGAAAGGCTTGCGCTCTGCGAAGCTGCCATGCAGCTTGATGAGTTGCGCGGTGCGCAACGCATCCGCGGGTGGCGCTTGGCGGGAGAGGACGGCCGTCGTGCACGGAATGTTCAAGGCACGGCAGGCTTCCTCAATGCGGGTGTCGAAGTTCGTCGTCAGCACCCGCGAACCGCGCGAGATCATGTCCGCGATCCACCAATGCCATTGATTCGGCGTTCCCCACTGGACGCTGCGCGCAAGGACATCGAGAATCCGGGGTTCGACGTAGGCAATCCATTCGAGGAGGAGCTCGAACCGAAGGGTAGCGTACGGGCCTAGGTATGGCTTACGGACTCGCGCCGGTTGCCGCATCTGGTTGAGCGCATCCCGTACGTCAGGCGCACCTCGGCTGAGCCACTCGCAGAGGAGATCCATGATGGGGCCGGCGAGGGGAATGTTCGATGGCGGATCGACACGGACGCCCGCCCCCACGAGAAGCGTTGTCTTTGACGGCGAACGACAAGCCCGCCTGAGCGTCAGTTCAGCCCGTCCGTTCTGCATTGCCCTCCCTCCCGCGAGCGCCGCGCCGTGGGGCCGCGGCTGAATAGCGAGGTCGTGATCGACGGGTCCGTAACGCTCTGGCTCTTGTCGACACTATGTCCCCGAAAGAGGGGATGGTAATGAAATCGCGATCGCGTTTTGATGGCTTCCGCTATGCCGGTCGTTGGAATCGCGCCTTCCTGCTTCCAGGCAATAGGTTGTTTTTGGGAGGAATAGCGCTCGTATTGGCAAGCCTGCTTCTCGCAAGCTGCGCTTCCGACTATTGCAATCGTCCGCCACAACGCACGATCCGTGGTCAGGTGGTTGATGCGGATGGCCATGCAGTAGGCGGCGTCGTGGTCCGCGTCAGCGATCGCCCGGTTGGTGTCACCGATGAAAAAGGCGCCTTTCTCATCCGGGTCGCGGCGCCCGCCGATCGCCTGGCGGTGAGCTTCATCGCATCGAAGTTTGTACCGACAACCCGGATTATCTCGGCCCGTGCCGATGGTGGCGGCACAGTCGTCGTTGTCTGGCCCCGGGCGGCCTCCGCACGGCTCGACGCCGGCGCTGGCGGCAAACTCGAGTTCCCGGGAGCAGCGATCACGTTTCCGCCCGATGCCTTCGTGGACATGAGCGGCCGGCGCGTGACCGGCGATGTGGCAGTCTCGCTATCCGCGGTGGACGTCAAAGACCCGCGGCAGCTTGCGAGCGCGCCCGGCGACTTCACCGCCCGCATGCGGGACGGGTCGGTGCGCAGTCTCGAAACATTCGGGCTGTTCGAGCTCGACATCACGGATCCGGCTGGAAGGAACGTGCAATTTGCCCCGGGTCGTGCGGCGCGCGTCGACCTCACTGCGCCGAAACAGCGCCGCGACCTGCCGCCGTCAGTTGGTTCGTTCAGCTTCGACGCACGCGACGGCCGGTGGATCCCGCAGGGGAGGTTTGAGCTCGCCCCCGGCCCCATCATCTCGGCCCCGGTCGACGCCGCCGGTTGGTGGAACGCGGATCAGCCCTATGACACGACCTGCCTCAAAGTCCAAGTGCTCGGCTGTAACGGCTGCGAAGGAACGCCGGGCCGAGTCTCAGGCGCGCTGGTGACGGCGACCGGTAGCGACTACGTCGGCGCCCCGAGCATTGGGCGACGGATGCAAACGGCTTCGTCTGCCTCGCCGCAAAAACGTCGGCGCTCGTGAACGTCATCGTGACGAGCTCCGGCCTTATCGGTACTGCGACCGAGGTCGCGACTGATCCGGCGGTTCTTGATGCGACAATCTGTGCGTGCCCGCTCGCGGCTGTCACCCACGTCGTCGCCCCAGGCCTGAGCGATTCGCTCGCAGCGAACAATCCAGGATCCTTGTGTGCCTCGAACAACTACTGGAACCAGAGCGTGTTCGGGAACGGGTGGCTGAGCGACCCCACGCATTTCAGCTTTCCCTCCGGTTCGAGCTTGACCCTCACCCTGAACGATCGCGACGCCACCGGTGCGCCGTGCGATCCTGTGACCACGAATTGCAGCGCCCAGAGCTTCGCCTCCGCTGAATACAAGACGTTCTGCTACCACGGCTACGGAACGTATACGGCTACGATTACGCCGCCGCAGCAGCCGAGCAGCGGAACCGTCACGGGATTCTTCACCTACACGGACGGCAACGACGGGACGGTCGGGGCGAACAATACGGCTTGGCATGACGAGATAGATATCGAACTTCTCGGCCGGGCGCCGCAGCCGGGGGATAGCGCGGCCTTCGGCTCGTGCGCCGGCACACCACTCATCGTCCAGGCGAACTATTTCGTGAAGGGCGTGGGCAACCACGAGAAAGCATTCTGTCTGCCGTTCGGTACCTACACGTACAGCTTCGCGTGGACCGCGGGCAGCATCGTGTGGTCCTTCTCGGATTCGAATGGCAGCCATGTGCTGCATCAGGTGGATTGCATGACTACTCCGTGTCCGACGCAGCCAGGGCGGGTGTTCATGAACCTGTGGGCGAACACGACTGGTGATGCCTGGGTCGGCCCGTTCACCTACAATGGTCCTTGGTCGGCCGTCTTCGCGAACGTGAGTGCGCCGTGATGTGGGTCGAGTTCTCGAATCCACCGCTCGGCGAGGCGTCCAGAGCGGTATGCTTCGGGGCGAACGGAGGAAGAT
>JAFAVZ010000425.1 GCA_019242175.1 Acidobacteriota bacterium | reverse complement strand
GCCCTCTACGAAGGCCTCGGCTTTCAACGGATCGGCATCAATCGTGCCTTGATCTGGTGAGCCCTTCCCCACGGCCCGAACATTGCAAAATTCAGTAGAGACGGGCTGAAGAGCCTGTGAATAGAGAAACAGCCGCTGGAGGCGGCTGGAGGTGGGAAAAATGCCTGAAATCGGCACCGTGAAATGGTTCAACAACGACAAGGGCTTCGGCTTCATCAAGCGTGAGACCGGGGAAGACGTTTTCGTGCATCACACGGCAATTCAGTCGACCGGCTATCGCACTTTGAACGAAGGCGAACGCGTGGAATTCGACGTGAAGCAGGGTCCGAAGGGTCTGCAGGCGGAAAACGTCCGGCGGGCCAACGAACAGGCCGCGTCGTAAAGAGGGATTACTCGGCGCTCTCGCCGAAACGCCCGACGAAGAAAGCGCCCGCCGTGGCGCCGATCGCGAGCGCCGGGAGCGCCTGAGCCTGCCCCTTCAACGCCATCAAGAGAGCGGCCAAAGAGCCGGCAACGAAGACTAACGCCCGCAGCGCGAGATCCTGCTTATTCATGATGTGAGTGCGCGCATTGGACGGCGCGCGGAAGCAGTCTAGCACGCGAAATTGTTATTCGCGGTTACATCCTCGCCGGTACCGTCTTACATTCTTGCGGGCACCGGAATCCCCAACAACGCGAGCGCCGAGCTCATCGTTCTGCGAAACACTTCCGCGGACGCGGCGCGCCGTTGGCGCTCGGCGTCGTCCTTCTCATTCAGGATCGGATACTTGTGGTAGAAGCTGTTGAACTTCTGCGCGAGCTCGAGCAGCGCGTGCGTCACGATCGAGACCTCGAGCCCGTCCACCGCACGCCGGATCGCCGACGGCAAATCCGCTGATAGCCGCACCAGCTCCCACATCTCGTCCGTGATCCCCTCGCTCAGCGTCAGGCGATCGAGCGAGCGTTCGTCGATCAGCGGATCGACGCCGCGGTCTTTCATCTTGTTGAAGATGTTGTTCACGCGGACCGTCGAATACTGCAGGTAAGGTCCCGAATCCCCCTCGAACGTCAGCGCCTCGGCGAAGTCGAACGCGATCACCTTGTTTCGGCCGTACTTGAGCATGAAGTAACGCAGCGCCGCGACAGCGATCTGATTGCCGAGCGCGCGCGCTTCGTCTTCCGAGAATGCATCCTGCGCGTTCGCCTGCACCGCCTCCGTCGCCTTCCGCTCCAGGATGTCGATCATGTCGTCGGCTTTGACGCCGAGGCCTTTGCGGCCGGACATCTCGACGTAGGCGCGCGTCGCATCCTTCTCCGAGATCTCCATCCCCAGCTCTTTCGCCGTCGCCGGCGTCAGCGCGACCATCTCGTACGAGAAGTGGATCGAGTGCTCGGCCTGCTTCTCATAGCCGAGGAGGCGCAGACCTTCTTTGACGACTTTCTGGAGATAGGCCTGGCGGCTGTCGATCACGTTCACGACCGTTTGCGCGCCGCCGAACTTCGGCGCCTCGGTCGCGGATTGCTGCGCGTCGTTCGTCGTCTCCCACAGCGTGTGGCCGCTGTCGTACTGCAGGAAGCGGCGGTAGTAGAACGTGCGGTTCAGCAGGCCGAACTTCCACAGCTGGTACGCGATGTCTTTGCCGGTGTACGTGACCGTGCCGTTGGAGCGGACGAGGATCTTGTCGGCGTTGTCCATGCCGGCGAACTCCTCCGACTCCGTGAGGCGCATGACCCAGCAGCCTTTGTGCTTGCCTTCGTCTTCATAGACGACCGCGCCGGACGTCTTCAGCAGCTCGAACGCCGTGTCCCAGAAGTGGAGCGCGATGATGTCGCTCTCTTTCGGCAGGAGGTCGTATTCGATGCCGAGGCGGAGCATCGTCGCCACGTGGCGGCGGACGATGGCCCGCGCGATGAGCGCGCCGAGCCTCGCCGTCTCGCCTTCCTGATGCTCGATGCGATGCAGCGTCTCCTTGCGCCACTCCAACGCCTCCGGATGCTCGGCGTAGTAGTTGGCCATCTTCGAGTAGAGGTCCCAGCAGAAGTAGTCGAACTTCGGCTCGGCGGCGCGTTTGGTGACTTCATCCACGCCTTCCTTCTGCAGGCGCTCGAAAGCGACGACGACGTCCGCGACCTGCACGCCGGTGTCGTCGATGTAGTTCTGCGTCTCGACGCGATGGCCGAGCCACTTCAGCAAACGCACGAAGGTGTCACCGAGGACGGCGTTGCGGATGTGGCCGATGTGCGCGGCTTTGTTCGGATTGATGTTCGTGTGCTCGACGATGTAGCGCTCGCCGCTCGGCGCCGCCGCCTCCATGATGCTGCGCATGTGCGCGACCATGAACGCGCCGCGGTCGAAGCGGAAGTTGAGATAGCCCGCGCCTTCGACGCTCACCGATGCGACGAGCGGCGGCAACGTCAATCCGTTCGCCAGCGTCTCCGCGATCTCGCGCGGCTTGCGCTTGAGCACTTTCGCCAGCTCCAACGCGAGCGGAGTCGCGAGGTCGCCCATCGCCAGCTTCGGCGGCGACTGCAGGATGACCCGCTCGGCGGGATGCCCGAAAAGGGCGAGGACGCGGCTGCGCAGCGTCTCGGTCAATTGTTCGGTGATCTGTTCGAGGATCATGGGGCTCCCCAGTGTGTCGAGTCGTTCCAGAATTTCATCACCCAACGTTCGCCGCGCCACAGAAACAGATTCAGCGCGGCGTTGTCCTGGGCGAAGGATCGTGCGTGCATGATGTCGATGTTCAGCAGTGCGGTCACGGCCACGCGAATCGCGGTGCCGTGGGTGACGACGACCGGCCGCGCGCCTTCGATGCTCTCCAGCGCGCGGGTGATGCGGCGGCGGACGTCGTTGTGCGACTCGCCCTCCGGGCAAGGCGCGTCGGCGTCTTCCACCCACCGCTCGTAGAGCTCGCGATCGTCGCGGCGGACGTCGAGAAAGGACTTCCCTTCCCAGTTGCCGTAGTTCATCTCGCGCAGGTCGTCGAGCGGACGCACCGTCAACCCGGTCACCTTCGCGATCGCCTCGGCCGTCGTGAGCGCGCGGCCGAGGGAGGAGCTGTAGAGGGCGTCGGGTCGATAGGCGGCCAGGCGTTGCGCGAGCTTCTCCACCTGCACGCGGCCATGCTCGGACAGCTCGCTGTCCTGCCAGCCCTGCGCGATGCGGGCGACGTTGTGCACGGTCTCGCCGTGGCGCACGAGAAACAGATGGTCGCGGCTCACAGCAGCGGCTCGGCCGTCATCTCCGCCGGCTGCTCCAGACCGAGAATTTTGAGGATCGTGGGCGCCACGTTCTCCAACGCGCCGCCGTCGCGCAACGAGCCGAATCGCTTCCTCGGATCGATGAGGATCAGCGGAACGGGATTCATCGTGTGCGCCGTGTGGGGCTGATTCGTCGTCTCGTCGAACATCAGCTCCGCGTTGCCGTGATCGGC
>JAFAVZ010000403.1 GCA_019242175.1 Acidobacteriota bacterium | reverse complement strand
CGTCGTCTCGGCGGCGCTCTGCGCGTTTCCGTGCGATCCCTTGTTCGCGCTGCTGCATTGGCTGCGCGCCGCGTGCGGCGTGATGAACGACCTCGCGGCGCCGCTCTCCGGCTTCCTTCCCCGCCCGCCGCTCCCGCTCCTCCTGCTCGCCTACTTCGGCGCGTTCGCACTGCGCCGGCGCCCGCCACTCGCGATCGCCGTGCTGCTGGTTCCGACGCTCGCCGCCTTGTTGCCGCGCCCGATCGTGCCGCTCACGTTTCTCGACGTCGGGCAGGGCGACGCCATCCTCGTACGCGATCGCGAAACGCTGCTCGTCGACGGCGGTCCGCAACCGCAACGCCTTCTCGAACTGCTCGCCGAGCGCGGCGTGCATCGCATCGACGTCGTCCTGCTCACGCACGCGCATCCCGATCACTGCGGCGGGCTGCCGGACCTCCTGCGCCGGTTGCATGTCGGCGAGCTGTGGCTCTCGCCGCGAAAACTACGCGGGCCGTGCGCGAATGACCTCCTCGCCGCCGCGCGCGAGAGCGAGACGCCGATCCACTTCGTCCGCGACGGCGATCGTCACTCGCTCGGCGCCATCGCCATGACGACATTGCTCGTCGACCGCGTCTCGAGGCGCTCGCCCGAGAACAACAGCTCGATCGTCGTCCGCCTCCAGATCGGCCGCCGTCGGGCTCTCCTGACGGGCGACATCGAGCGCGACGCGGAGATTGATCTGGCCGATCGCGGCGGCCTGTTGCGGGCAGACATCCTCAAGATTCCGCATCACGGCAGCAAGACGTCGTCGACGAAGACGTTCCTCGCCACCGTGCAGCCGCGGCTCGCGGTGATCAGTTGCGGCAGACGCAATCTCTTCGGCCATCCCCATCCGGACGTGCTGGGCCGGCTCGAGGCGCAACGCACCCACGCGTGGCGCACGGACCGCGGCGGCTCGATCGAGATCCGCTTCCCGAACGGCAGGATTGCCGTCCGTCCGCAAATTGACACTCCACCTCCGCGGCTCTAGAGTTTCCGTCGAGCCATGTCCTCGACCCTCCTCCGCCTCGGGCTCTGGATCCTGGTGATCGTCCTCGCGCTCTACGTGATTCACGAGAGCTTCGAGGACTCGCCGGTCGCCGAGCTCGTGCCGCTCGAGATGCTGCAGAACGCGTTGTATCTCGGCGGCGTCGTGCTGATCGCCGGCGGCGTGCTGCGCCTGTTCGAGAAGGGGACGCGGAAGGTCGTGAAGAACCGCTGCAGCGTCTGCCGCACGCCGATTCCGCACGGCGCACTGTATTGCCGCCAGCACCTGCGGCGCATCCTGCACAAGGAAGACGAACGGACGCACATCACGCGCATCCGGGCCGACGAGACGTTGACGCGTCGCGCCACGATGACCGGCCAGGAACGGGTTCCCGGCCCGCGCACGATGGCCGACCGGCAGCCGATTCCGCTCTCGGAAGAAGGTCCGATCCGGCCGCGGGCGACCGTGGCCGGCCAACAACGCGTGCCGACTCGCACCGTTGGCGATCGCCAGCCGATCCCGGTCTCGGATGACGGGCCGCTGCGCAGACCGGGCGAAGACGCGCCGGTGAAACCGAAGCCCGACGGCACGAAAACGGGTCAGCGCTGAGCCGGCACGGCCGGCAGCGCAGGTTGGCCAAGCCTGCACGAGGATTGCCGTCAGCATGACGCCCACGGATGTCGCCAAAAACCTCCTCGTGATCGCCGGCCCGACCGGCAGCGGCAAATCGGAGCTGGCCGTCCGCCTCGCGGAAACGATCGGCGGCGAGATCGTCAACTTCGACTCCGTACAGATCTACCGCGGCTTCGACATCGGCAGCGCGAAGCCCTCGCTCGCAACGCGCCGCCGCGTTCCGCATCATCTTTTCGACCTCCTCGACGCAACCGACGAGTTCAACGCGAACGACTACGCGCGCATCGCACGCGCCACCGTCGCGGAGATCCAGGAACGGGGCAAGACTCCGATCCTCGTCGGCGGCACGTTCTTCTATCTGCGCGCGCTCCTCGCGGGTTTGCCGGAGATGCCCGGCCGCGATCCGGACCTCCGCGCCCGCCTCGGGCGTATCGCGGACAGGGCTCACGGACCACGGCATCTTCACGCCTGGCTGTCGAAAATCGATCCGCAAAGTGGTAGAAAGATCGCCCCGGCCGACCGCCACCGCGTCGAACGGGCCCTCGAAGTCTGGCTCGCGAGCGGGAAACCGATCTCGAGCTGGGAGCGCCCGCGGGCCGACCCAGATGCAGAGATTCCCGCGTTGAAGATGGCACTGACTCTCGAGCGCCCGCGCCTCGTCGAGATGCTCGACCGCCGCGTCGACGCCATGTACGCCGCCGGCCTCGTCGCCGAGACCCGCGCCCTGCTCGAGCGTCATCCCCGCACCGCCCGCCCGTTCACCGCCATCGGTTACGCCGAGGCCGCCGCCGTCGTCGCCGGCGAGACGCAGCTCGACGCCGCCGTCGCCGAAACGCGCCGCCGCACGCGCGCCTACGCAAAGCGGCAGATGACATGGCTGCGCTCGGAGCGAAACATGCACTGGCTCGATGCATCGGAATCCGAGAAGACATTCGAGGCCGCGTTGGGCCTCGCAAGAGGGATTGCTTGAAACGACAGACGATGCTCCTGGTCCTCGCGGCGATGCTGTTCGCCGTGGCTTGCGCAGACACGAGCGCGCCGCCTCCCGCGGTCGCGCCGACGGGCGAGGACCAGTTCCTCATCGACCCGCGCGTCGGCTGGACGCCCGCGCTGCCCGAGGCGGTGAATCAACGATTCGAGGCGGCGTGGCGACTCTATCTCGCCGGCGATTACCCGCAGGCGCAGATGCGCCTGCATGAGCTGCGGGCGAAGAATCCGAAGCTCGGACCGATCGATCTCGCCGATGCGTTGATCCTCCTGCGCAAAGGCGACGCGCCCGGCGCGATGGCCATCGTCGACAAGTTGCTGGCCGACCATCCCGACTACACCGCCGCACTCGTCGCACGCGCCGAGCTGGCGATCGCCGACAAGCAGACGCGCACCGCGCTCGATCTCTATCGCGATCTTTCCCGCCGTCCCGATGCGCCGGCCACCGCCGCGGAGCGCGTGAAGGAGCTGGAGACGCAGCTCTTCAACGAGCTGTTCGCCGCTGCGAACGCCGCGCCGACCGAGGAGTCGATCCGGCTGCTGCGGGAGGCGCTGCAGGTGCAGCCCGGCGCGAGCGCCGCGCGCGTCTTGCTCGCGCAACGACTCATCGCGCTGCGGCAATTCGACGAGGCGCGGCGCGAGCTCGACCCGGTCATCAACTCCGGAGACGTCGATCGCAGCGACGTGCAGGAATCGCTCGCCGAGATCGAGGTCGGACGGGGGCGCTATCAGGAAGCGATCATCCGTTACGAGCGCCTCATGCGCCGGACGAACGACAAGCGCTACGCCACGCGGCTCGACGAGATCAAGGAGACGTGGAACGCGCTGAACATGCCGCCGCACTACCAACGCGCGCTGGAGTCGGAGGCGATCACGCGCGCCGACCTCGCCGTGCTGCTCTACTGGAAAGTCGCGTCCGTGCGCTTCGCCCAGAACCTCGGCGCGCCGCCGATCGCCATCGACATCGGCGACGTCGCCGGCCGCGAAGAAGTCGTCCGCGCCCTCGCCCTCGGCATCCTCAACGTCGATCCCGTGACGCGTCGCGTCGGGCCTTACACGCCAGTGACGTCAGGAGGCCTCGCACGGCTCGCGACGCGCGTGCTCACGACGCGCGGCGCCGCCTGCGCAAAGACGTCGACGGACAAAGTGCTCGCCGCATGCGCGGTGAACGATCCGATCGTGACCGCCGGCGGCACCGAGGCGCCGGTGACGGGACGGACGGCGGCGACGATTCTGGAGCAGGTGGACAAGGCGCTCCGATAGTTGCTGGTTGCTGGTTGCTAGTTGCTTGCGTACCTGCGCCTGGAACGAGCCGAGGCGTCAGTAACCAGCAACTAGCAACCAGCAACCAGCAACCAGCAACCAGCAAACTAGCAACTAGCAACTAGCAACTAGCAACCAGCAACTAGCAACCAGCAACTACTTCCTCACCTTCTCCCAAAGCTGCTTCGCTTCCTCTTTCAACTTCGGCGCGTCCTTCTTCAGCTCGCCCGCCTTCTGCTTCGCCTGGTCGATGTAAGGCTGCGCCTTCGGTCCGTTGCGGGCGAGCCAGCGGCTGACGCCGTCTTCTTTCGCATAGAGGATCGCGCCGTTCTCGACGGGGCGGCCGACGGCGAGCGTGTTGACGACGGAGAGCGTGTGGCCGTCGATGAGAAAGAGCGAGTCGCTGACGATGA
>JAFAVZ010000336.1 GCA_019242175.1 Acidobacteriota bacterium | reverse complement strand
TGAAGTCGCGGTACTTGTACTGCGCCTCGACGAGGTTGATCGGGTCGTTCTGCTGGTAGTACGTGTCGGCCACGCGGAGCAGCGCGCGGCGGCCGAGGGGGTCGTTCGGGAAGTTCTCGTAGACGTGCTGATAGTAGACGCGGGAGCGCTGCCAGCGCTTCTTGCCGTACAGCTCCTCGCCTTTCTGGAACAGCTGATCCTTCGTGAGCTTCTGCAGCTCCGGATCCACCACCGGGCGGTACTGGCGCTGGCGATGGTGACAAGCGGTGCCGAGGATGGCGACCGCCAGCGCGAATGCGACGATTCGGGTGAGCTTCAAAGGTCCTCCGGAACCGGCCGACATGCCGGTCCTCATTTAAATGGCGACGGACGAAACAGCGTTGCGGATCGATTCGATTGCAGCGCCGCGGTCCGGTTTTCCGAAAACGGCAGAGCCGGCGACGAGCATGGACGCGCCGGCGGCCGCGACGAGCGGCGCCGTGTGCGCATCGATGCCGCCGTCCACCTCGATGGCGACCGACAATCCTCTTTCCTGGATCAACCGGCTGATTTGACGGATCTTGGGCACGACAGGTTCCAGGAACTTCTGACCCCCGAAGCCGGGATTGACGCTCATCACGAGCACGTAATCACAAAACTCGATCGCGGTGCTCAGCGACTCGGCAGGTGTTGCAGGATTGATCGCGATCCCCGCCTTCGCTCCCCCGTCCCGGATCATCTGCAACGCGCGTTGCAGATGCGGCTCGGCCTCGAGGTGGATGGAGATGAGGTTCGCGCCGGCGTCGAGAAAACCGGGGATGTAGCGCTGCGGCTCGGAGATCATGAGGTGACAGTCGAACGGCTTCGTGCTGTGCGCGCGGCAGGCCTTGATGATCGCCGGCCCCATGGTGATGTTCGGCACGAAATGGCCGTCCATGACGTCGAGGTGCAGCAGGTCGGCGTTCGCCTCGATGGTGCGCAGCTCGTCCGCGAGGCGCGAGAAATCAGCGGAGAGCAACGACGGCGCGATCTGGACGTTCATGGCGTGGTTTGCGGCGGCGGCGCCGGCGGGGAGCTGCCGGGCGGCTGGCCGATGATACTCGTCTCTTCCTGCTTGCTGACCACGACGCTGATCGGGTCGCGGGCCGTGACCGGCGCGCCCCGCAACGGATACTGGCGGATCACGATGCCGTCCGCGATGCCCGGGTAAGCCTCGTACTTCACGGTGCCGATCGTGAGCCCGCGCCTTTCGAGCGCGGGACGCACGCCATCGATGGGCTGGTCGATGAGATCGGGCATCACGTAAGCGGGCGGCGGCGGTGCGACGCTGACGAGCAGCGAGACCGGCGTCTGGGCCGCGACGACCGTGTCTTTCGGTGGATCGGCGGCGACGATGCCGTTCGCGCCGGTCGAAACGTAAGCGAGATTGCCGACTTTCAGGTTCTGCTGGCCGAGGCGGAGCATCGCCGTTCCCGTTGATTGGCCGCTGAGATCGGGAACTTTGAGGACGAGCGGCCCGGCGGAGAGCTCGACGCGGATCGTCGTGCCGCGTTTGATGAAACTCGTGGTGCCGGGCGGCCGGTTCTGCCACACGATGTGCTCGACCGGCACTTTGTCCGAGTTCCGGCGGTGATCGTCGAGCTTGAGCGTGATGCCGAGGTCGGAGCAGACGGCGCGCGCGTCGGCCAGGGAGAGCCCGACGAGGTTCGGCGTCGGCAGCGACTTGCCCCGGATGAAGAAGTTGAAGGAGAAGTAGCTGCTCGCGCCGAAGATGGCGAGAAGCAAAAGCACGAACAGGAAAGTCGAGAAACCGCCGCGCTTCATCGCCGCTCGGAGCGCTCCTCCTGCGGAACTTCCGCCCGATCCTCGACGTCGTCGTCCTCCGGGTCGGTGGACTTCATGCGATGGCCCGGCATGAGCGTGGCCCGCCACACGTCTTCCACTCTCTCGGCGAAAACGAAGCTCAATCCTTCCTTCACCTCCACCGGCACCTCGGTCAAATCTTTGCGGTTGCCTTCGGGGAGGACGACGGTCTTGATGTTCGAGCGGCCTGCGGCCATCACCTTCTCTTTGATGCCGCCGACGGAGAGGACTTTGCCGCGCAACGTGATCTCGCCCGTCATGGCGACGTCGTGACGCACAGGGCGTTCGCCCATGACCGAGGCGATGCAGGTGGCGATGGCGACGCCGGCGGAGGGGCCGTCTTTCGGGATCGCACCCGCCGGGAAGTGGATGTGGACGTCGTGGTCGGTGAACATCCGGTCTTCGATCGCGAGCTCCGCGGCCTTCGAGCGGACGTACGAGTACGCCGCAGTGACCGACTCGCGCATGACGTCGCCCAGCTGGCCGGTGACGGTCGTGCGTCCGGAGCCCGGCATGCGCGTGGCTTCGATGAACATGATCTCGCCACCGGACTGCGTCCAGGCCAGGCCGGTCGTCACGCCGATCTCCGGATTGCGCTCGGCGTATTCGTGCTCGAAGAGCGGCAGGCCGAGGTAGGTCTCGAGGTCTTTGTTCTCGACGGTGTAGTGGACTTCCGTGTTGTCGCCGCTCGCGACCTTCCGCGCGATCTTGCGCAGGATCGTGGCCAGCTTCCGCTCCAGATTGCGCACGCCCGCTTCGGCCGTGTGATCGCGGATCACGGTGAGTATCGCTTCATCGGCGATCGTCACCTGCGACTCGACGAGGCCGTGGTTTTCGAGCAGCTCCGGGATGAGGTGCTTCTTCGCGATGTGCAGCTTCTCCGTCTCCGTGTAGCCGGAGAGGCGGATGACTTCCATGCGGTCCCGGAGCGGGCCGGGGATCGAGTCGAGCACGTTCGCCGTGCAGATGAAGAGCGTATGAGAGAGGTCGTACGGGATCTCCAGATAGCGGTCGACGAAGGCGTTGTTCTGCTTCGGATCGAGCACTTCGAGCAGCGCCGAGGCAGGGTCGCCGCGGAAGTCTTTCCCGATCTTGTCGATCTCGTCGATCATGATCAGCGGGTTGTTCACGCCGACCTGGACGTAGCTCTGGATCAGCTTCCCCGGCATCGCGCCGATGTACGTCTTGCGATGGCCGCGAATCTCCGACTCGTCGGTCACGCCGCCGACGGCCATGCGGACGAACTTGCGTCCGAGGGCGTCGGCGATGGCGGCGCCGAGGGAGGTCTTGCCGACGCCCGGCGGGCCGGTGAAGCAGAGGATCGGTCCTTTCAGATCGCCCTTCAGCTTGAGCACCGCGAGGTACTCGATGATCCGCTCCTTGACCTTTTCCAGCCCATAGTGCCGGAGGTCGAGCGCTTCTTCGGCCTTCGCGAGATCGAGCTTGTCTTCCGTCTTCTCCGTCCAGGGGACCTGGAAGACGGTGTCGAGATGGCCTTTGATGACCGCGTAGTCCGAGGACGACGGCGAGAGCTGCGCGAGGCGATTCACTTCGCGGCGCAACGTGCCTTTGTGCTCGTCGGCGATCGGCAACGCCTCGACGCGCTCGCGGTAGGTGTCGGCCTCGCGCTCGGCGGCGTTCGTGTCGCCCAACTCGTCCTGAATCACGCGCAGTTGTTCGCGCAGATAGTTCTCGCGCTCGCGGCGATCGATGGACGTCTGGATCTGGCGCTGCAGCTCGCGATCCACGGTGGCTTTGCCGAGATCGCGCTGGATGTAGTCGATGAGGAGCTCGATGCGCTCGATCGGATTCACCGTCTCGAGCAGGAGCTGCTTCTCCTCCAGCGGGAAGTTGACGAAGGAGGAGAGCAGATCGGCGAACGTGTCCGCCCCTTCGTTCACGTTCATGCGCAGGATGTTCAACAGCTCGTTCGAGTACTTCGCATCGCTCTCGACGAGCTTCTCGAAGAGCGACATCGCCTTCTGCATCAGCGCGTCGGTCTTCACCGTCTTCGGGATCTGGCGCGGGATGACTTCCCGCACCTTCGCCTCGAAGTACGGCTCACTCTGGAGCATCTGCACCAGCTCCAGGCGCTGCCGGCCCTGGAGGAAGAGCTGATAACGGTCGGAGGAGAGCGGGAGGCGTTGGACGATCGCGGCGAGGACGCCGATGTGGGAGAGGTCTTCGGCGCGCGGGTTTTCCTTGTCCCCGCTCTTCTGGCAGAAGGCGGCGATGAGGTTCTGGTCGTCGGGGAGGTTCTTCAGGAGGCGGACGTTCCGGTCGATCCCGACCTGGAGCGAGAGCACGCCGCCCGGGAAGAGGACGGAGGAGACGAGCGGGATGATCGGCAGCCGGTTCGGCACGTCGACGTCCAACCAGTCGGGGGAGTTGCTGTTGCTCGTCTTACCGCGAGTTGACTGTGCCATGGTTTTTGTAGGGATCGGAGCGCCGCACGGCGGGCCGGGGACAGTAACACGATCTTTCCCCGCTCTCCGCGCCTCGTCCTCCGCTCCCTTCTATCCGCGGGCACGCGAATTGTAGAAAATGACCGCAGATTGAACAATCATTCGCCGAGCGAGCCCGCGGAGCCAAACGATCTGAAGCGAGCAGATCTGCACTGCCACTCCCGCTTCTCGATCTTCAAGTACTTCCGCCGCGCCAACACGCGCGACTGCTACAACCCGCCCGAGGATGTGTACCGCCTCGCGAAGGAACGCGGGATGTCCTTCGTCACCCTCACCGACCACGACTCGATCGACGGCGCGTTGTACCTGCTGAACAAGAACCCGGACATGA
>JAFAVZ010000022.1 GCA_019242175.1 Acidobacteriota bacterium | reverse complement strand
CATCAACTTCGGCCCCAACCTCGGCGACGACGTCACG
This sequence comes from Acidobacteriota bacterium, assembly GCA_019242175.1. Lineage (GTDB taxonomy): Bacteria > Acidobacteriota > Thermoanaerobaculia > Gp7-AA8 > Gp7-AA8 > JAFAVZ01. The sequence goes on along the minus strand of JAFAVZ010000022.1, from coordinate 9,745 downwards.
TACTCCGGCACCATCTCGGCGGCCTTCGAGGGCGCGCTGCTGAACATCCCGTCGATCGCCTTCTCCGCGCTCGTCGGCAAAGGCTTCTCCTTCGACCGTTGCGCGGCGTGGGCGGCGAAGCTCGTGGCGTGGGCCATCGAGCACCATCGCGATCCGCGCATCGTGTTGAACGTCAACTTCCCGGTGACGGAGTTCGCCGGCGTGAAGGTCACGAAGCTCGGGCGGCGCATCTACTCCGAAGGCGTGATCGAACGGCTCGATCCTCGTGGGCGCAAGTACTACTGGATCGGCGGCGAGCCGCCGACGTGGCATCCGGGCGAGGACACCGACTTCGAGGCCATCCAGGCCGGCTACATCGCGCTGACGCCGCTCCATCTCGACCTCACCCATCACGAGTCGATCCCCCGCCTCAAATCGCTCGAGGAGACGCTTGGCAACGGCGCGTAACGAGGAGCGCGAGCTCTCGCATCAGCGGGCGCTGATGGTCGACCGCTACGTGAAGGCGCGGGGCGTGAAGGACGAACGCGTGCTGCAGGTGATGCGCGAAGTGCCGCGCCATCTCTTCGTGCCGTCGGTCGTGACGGCGAAGGCGTACGGCCCCGGCGCGTTGCCGATCGGGCAGAAGCAGACGATCTCCCAGCCGTACATCGTGGCCCGGATGATCGAGCTGCTGGAGCTCACCGGCAAAGAGAAGGTGCTGGAGATTGGCACGGGAACGGGATATCAGGCGGTGGTGCTTTCCAGGCTGTGCGCGAAAGTCTTCAGCATCGAACGGATCAACGACCTCGCGTTGCGGGCGGCGGAGCTGATCCGCGAGCTGAAGATCTACAACGCCACGGTCAAGGTCTTCGACGGTACGTACGGCTGGTCGGACCAGGCGCCGTTCGACCGCATCATCGTCGCCGCCGCCGCGCCGGCCGTGCCGGAGCCGCTGATCCAGCAACTCTCGCGCACGGGGAAGCTCGTGGTGCCGATCGGGCCGGAAGGAAACCAGCGGCTCGCGCGCGTGACGCGCGCCGGCACGAGCGTGAAGATCGAAGACTGCGGCAGCGCCGAGTTCGTGCCCCTCGTCGGAAAGTTCGGCTGGAAGGAGTAGCGGCGCGATGAGGATGCGGCCGTTGCTCATCCTCACGGCGATCTTTTCCGCGCTCCTCGGCGGCGTCGCGGTCTATCTAGCGATGACCGTCCCGAACGACCTCGCCGCCGACGCGCTCCTGAAGCAGGCAAAGAAAGAGATCGCCGCGGGCAAGACGACGCAGGCGCGCACGTCGCTCACGAAGATCGTGCAGCAGTACCCCCGCACCGACGGCGCCGCGGCGGCGACCGTCGCGCTGGTGACGCTCGCCGAGCAACAGCGCTCGAAGCTGGAGAAAGACCTCGCCGCCGTGCGCCGCGAGCTCGACTCCCAGAAGCAGCAGATCGCCTCCGTCGCGACGCAAACCACGCAGCTCGCGAACGCCCCACCGAAGATCGTGACCGTCGAAGTTCCCGCGCCGCCGAAGCCGGCACCAAAGCCCGCACCGAAACCGGCCGCGAAGAAGCCTGCGCCGAAGAAGCGGCGCTGAGACTACAATCGCCGGACATGAAAGAGCAGCGGCACATCCTGATCCACGGCAAGGTCCAGGGCGTCGGCTACCGCTTCTTCGCCACCCGCGTCGCCCGCAAGATGGGGCTCAAAGGGTGGATCCAGAACATGCGCGACGGCACGGTCGAAGCGCTCGTCGAGGGCGAAAAGAAGGCGATCGACGAGTGGCTCGAAGAGCTGAAGGAAGGACCGCGCTACGCCGAAGTCACGAAGATCGATCAGGAGACGAAGGAGTACTCGGGCCGCCTCCCGGACTTCGACGTGAAGTTTTGATCGACCTCCGCAACTGGATCCGCGACGTCCCCGACTTCCCGAAGCCGGGCATCCTCTTCAAAGACATCACGCCCCTCCTCCGCGATCCGAAAGCGCTGGAGGAGACGATGGACGCCCTCGCCGCGCCGTTCCGCGGCCACGGCGTCACGACCGTCGCCGGCATCGAGTCGCGCGGCTTCATCTTCGGCAGTTGCGTCGCCCGCGCCCTCGGCGCCGGCTTCGTGCCGATCCGCAAGCCGGGCAAGCTCCCCTGGACGCGACGCCGCAACGAGTACATCCTCGAATACGGCACCGACGCGCTCGAGATCCACGACGACGCGCTCGAGCCGGACGACAAAGTGCTGATCGTGGACGACGTCCTCGCCACCGGCGGCACCGCCTGCGCAGCCGCGGCGCTCGTACGCGGCTTCCACGCGGAACTGGTCGGCGTCTCGGTCCTCATCGAGCTCGAGTTCCTCGAGCCGCGCAGCAAGATGGAAGGCGTGAACGTTCATTCGTTGATTCAATACTAGTTGCTAGTTGCTCGTTGCTAGTTGCTCGTTGCTCGTTGCTGGCTCCTTGCGCCTCGGACCGTTTCAGGCGCTGATGCGCGAGCAACCAGCAACCAGCAACCAGTAGCCATTCATGTTCGACCTCATCGTCATCGGCTCCGGTCCGGCCGGCGAAAAGGGCGCGGCGCAGGCCGCGTACTTTGGCAAACGCGTCGCCCTCATCGAGCGCGAGTCAGTTCTCGGCGGCGCCTCCACGAACACCGGCACCATTCCCTCCAAGACGTTGCGCGAGTCGGCGTTGCATCTCTCCGGCTTCCGCCAACGCGGCTTCCGCGACGCGGTCGAGCTGACGATGAAGACGGACATTACCGTCGCCGACTTCATGTACCGCAAGCAGCTCGTCGTCGAGCGCGAGCGCATGCGCATCGAGGACAACCTCTTTCGCCATCACATCGAACGCTTCCCCGGCTCGGCGCGGTTCCTCTCGCCGAAGAGCATCGAAGTCGTGAGCGCGACGGGGCGGCAAGTCCTCGAGGCCGACGTCTTCCTCATCGCCACCGGCTCCTCGCCCCACCGCCCGAGCCACGTTCCGTTCGACGATGAGCACATCTGCGACAGCGACACGATCCTGCGCATGACGTCGATGCCGAAGTCGTTGGCGATCGTCGGCGCGGGCGTCATCGGCTGCGAATACGCCTCGATCTTCGCCGCCCTCGGCGTCGAGGTGCATCTCATCGACGGCCGCACGACGCTCCTCGGCAACGTCGACCGCGAGATTGTCCGCGTCCTCCTCGGCGAGATGCAGCAGCGCCTCGGCGTCACGCTGCACCTCGGCGTCGACGTCGACCTCATCGAGCACTCCGGCGACGCGATCGCGCTCACGTTGAAAGACGGCAGCGCGTTCGTCGCCGACAAAGTCCTCTACGCCGCAGGCCGCGACAGCAACACCGCGGACCTCGGCCTCGAAGCAGCCGGCGTCGCCACCGGCAAACGCGGCGTGATCCTCGTCGACGAGAACTACCAGACGAACGTGCCGCACATCTACGCGGCCGGCGACGTGATCGGCTTCCCGGCGCTGGCGTCGACGTCGATGGAACAGGCGCGCGTCGCGATGGTCCAGGCGTTCGACCTCAAATACAAACAACGCCTCGGCAAGCTCCTGCCGTACGCGATCTACACGATTCCCGAGCTGGCGACGGTCGGCATGACGGAAGACGACGCACGCCAGAACGGCATCGCGTACGGCACCGGCCGCGGCAGCTTCCGCAACAACGCGCGCGGCCAGATCATCGGCGACACGAAAGGCCTGCTGAAGATCGTGTTCGAGAAAGCAACGCTGAAGATTCTCGGCGTCCACATCGTCGGCGAGAACGCCTCGGAGCTGCTCCACATCGGCCTGATGGCGATGCACTTCGACGCCACGCTCAACGCGTTCATCGACTGCGTCTTCAACTTCCCCACCCTCGGCGAAGCATACAAATACGCCGCATACGACGGGCTGGGAAGCCTCGCGCTGAAGCCGAAGATGAAAACGTAGGGCCGGCTCTCCAGCCGGCCCAGCATCGATATTGGGCCGGCTGGAGAGCCGGCCCTACATTTTCTCACCGCACCCGCAGCTGTACCGACATCCCCGAAACGTGCACGCCGGGCTGCAGCTCGAACGACTCGTCGCCCGAGGCGCCGCCGAGGAGGAGGCAGAGGCGGGCGAGCTCCTTGAACGACGCGGAGCTGCCTTCGATCACCACGTTGCCCCCTTCGTTGCGCACCGAAAGCGGACCGCGGGCGAGGCCTTCGAGGGCCATCATCGCCAGGTCGTAGTTCATTCATCCTCCCCGCGATAGACGACCGAGTTCTTCTCCGTCTCCTGCAACGCGACCTCGTGCAGCGCGCCCTGGTCGATCGCCGGAGCGATCTGCTGCCAGAACGCGCGGGCGAGGTTCTCGGCGGTCGGGATCACGTCGCGCAGAAAATCGACGTCCTCGTTCAGATTCGTGTGGTCGACGCGATCGATCACGCGCTCGCGCACGATGTCCTTCAGCTTCTTGAGATCGATCACCATCCCGGTCTCGGGATCGATCTTGCCCCGCACGCTGACCTGGATCACATAGTTGTGGCCGTGGCCGCGGGGGTTGTCGCACTTGGCGTACGTGCGGCGATTCCACTCCGCATCGCGCGCGGGATTGTGCAGCCGATGGGCCGCGGAGAACGTGAGGCGAGCCGTGACGATCATGACGCCAGCCTACAGCACGTTCTGCAGGGCGAGGCGGATGTCGCGCTGATTCGTCGCCATCGCGATGCGCACCTTCTGGAAACGCGGATCGCTCTGCAGGTAGGCGAACAGCGGGTTCGTCAGCACGTAGCTCGACGTCGGCTCGCGGCGCGCGGCGGCGTTCTCCAGCGCGACGATCACCGCCTTCGTATCGGCCATCATCGCGTACACCTCGGCCGCGCACGTCCAGTAGTCGTCGCCGGGCGAGAGCGCCTTGCGCGCCTCGTCGAGCTCCTTCCCCGCCATCACGCGGTCGCGCCGTTGCGCGGCCATGTACGCCTGCAGGATGTGATAGCCGTAGTTCGGATCGTTCTTCTCCAGCTTGCCGAGCTCGATGTCCGCGATGGTCATCGTCCGGCGGAGGATCGCGATGCGCCCGATCTTCAGCGACAGCGCCGGGTTGTCCGGCACGTTCACCTCGATGTCGTAGTACTTGTCGATCGCGTCTTCCATCTTGCCGGTCGTCACGAGGAGATCCGGCTCGTGCACGACCACGTCGCGCTGGGGCACGCTGCGCAGACGAACGAGCGCCTTCTGGAACGTGCCCGGATCGTTCGCGCCGGCCGCGTACTTGCCGATCGCGTTCAACGCCTCGGAGTCGCCCGGATTCTTGCGGAGGATCGACGTGTACGCGCCGAACGCGTCGTTCACGTCGCCGCCGCGCAACCCGGCGCGGGCGAGCTTGCGCACGGCGTCGAGGTTCTGCGGCTCGAGCGCCACGACCTGCCGCGCCGCGGCGATCGCATCGGCGTCCTTGCCATGCGCCTCGAAGAAGTCCATCGCCAGGCGCTGCGCGGGAAGGAAGTTCGGATCGGCCTTGATCGACGCGCGCAACGCGGCGTCGGTCTTCGCGTCATCGTTCGCCGCCTTCGCCGCGAGCGCATCCGCAAACGCATTGATCGCCTCGGGTGCCGTCGCTGTATGCGGCTGCATCTGCACCTTGCCCGCGACCCAGCTCACGACGGACTGGATGGCCGACGCGTTGTCAGGAGCGGCGGCAGGTTGCGCGTCGGCGGCGGGCAGGAGCTCCGGACCAGCGGTACCGGTGCGGATCGTCGCATTCACCGCCGTCACGTCCTCGGCCGGCGCATCGACGACGCGCAATTCGGGATAGCTGCGCAGCACTTCGATCGACGTCATGCGCATCACGTTCGCGCGATCGGCGAGCGTCGGATCCTGCACCGCGAACGGCGGCACCATCACCTTGCGTGGCGCAGCAGCGGTCGCCGGACCGAGCGGCGCCGGGCCTTTCGCCGTTTCCACCGGCGCGGCGGACGCGCGTCCGCGATTGCGGAGGAGCATCACAGCGGAGCCGCCGAGGATGACGATGAGGGCCGCGGCGGCGATGGCGATCATGCGCGCGCTGCGCTTCTTCGCCGCGACCGCCTGCGCGATCGCTTTCTCTTCCGCTTCTTCCTCCGCCTGGAGCTGCTCGAACTCCGCGGTCGTGATCTGCTGCACCTCCGGCTCGGGAGGCACGATCTCGAACAGCTTCACGCCCGCCTTCGCGCCCGCGTCGCGAAGCCGCGCGTTGCCGCGGCCGTCGCGGATGAACGCCTCGCTGATGAACAGCCGGCGGGCGGGCAACTGCTGCAGCACCTCGATGCCGCGCGTCACCGCGTCGCCAACGAGCGCTCCATCTTTCGCCTCGACTTCACCGGCGTGCAGGAGGATGCGCACCGGCAGATCGTTGCCTTGCGACAGATCGAATTCGACCTTGCGCGCGGCTTCGAGCGCGCTGTCGATCGTCGGCATCTCAGCCACGACCTTCGCGCTGAACGGATCGACGACGTTGCCGTCGAACAGCATCGCCGCCTCGCCGACGATCTGCTGCACCTGCGCGCCCGAGTCGTCGCCTTCCGCGGCGTCGGCGATGAGCATCAACGCGCGATGCCTCTTCGCTCCGCCGCCCGCGGCGCCCACGGTCGCGACGCGCGTCGCCTGTTCGGTCATGAACTTCGCCGCCTCGGCATCGAAGCGCGCGATGTCTTCCCCGATCGCCTTGATCTCTTTCACCCGCTTGAACGGGTCTTTGTAGAGACACTTGCCGAGGACGGCCATCATCTCTTTGTCGATTTTCGGATTGACGGAGTTCGGCGGCACCGGTTTGCCTTCGACCACCGAGCGTGCGATGTCCGCCGCGGTCTTGCCGGCGAACGGCAACGCGCCGGTGGACATCTCGTAGCAGACGCTCCCGAACGAGAACACGTCGGTGTGGAAGTCGACCGTCTGGCCGGCGATCTGCTCCGGCGCCATGTACGCGACGCTGCGCGGATCGCTCCCCTTCTGCGCGTACTCCGAGGAACGGCCTTCGCGGCGGAGGAGGTTGGCGATGTTGAGTCCTCCGAGGCGGAGGCGGCCGTCGCCGTTGATGATCACGGAGTCGCCGTTCAGATTGCCGTGGATGACGCCCTTCGCGTGGAGGAACTTGAGCGCCTCGCAGAGCTGCGCGGCGGCGCGGAAAAAGTTGGAGCGGGCCATCGGCTGGCCGTGCACGTGATTCGTGATCGGTTCGCCTTCGAACCACTCCATGACCATGAGGAGCGCGTCGCCAGCGACGGCGATCTCCATGATGGGGACGACGAACGCGTGGTAGATGGCGCCGGCGAGACGGATTTCGCGGACGAGGGCGTCGCGGCGCGCGGCGTCTTTCGGGAGCAGTTTGGTGAGGATCTTGACCGCGACCTGCCGCTCGTTCCGGACGTCGACCGCTCTCCACACCGTGGCGCCGATGCGCTCCACGAGGCGGTAGTTGTCGATGGTTGCGCCGGCGGAAAAAGGATCGGTCGTGGACATGGTTGGAATTCTGGCACAGTCAGGCGGCCGCCCGTTCCCACCCGCAAACAATGAGACTGAGGGCCGTGTCATCCTGAGCCGCAAAGACGGCGAAGGATCCGTACCTTCAGGCGCGTCGCCCGAAATGCGCTGGAGGCGGTGTCATCCTGAGCGGTGTCATCCTGAGCGCCGCAGAGCGCGAAGGATCTCCTGACGCGGACGCCAAGCGCTCGTGCCGGGAGATCCTTCACAGTCTTCGCTGTTCAGGATGACACTTCACGTGGCGGTGAAGCAGATCATCGACAAGCGCTCGTCGCCCGGAACGCGTTGGAGGCGGTGTCATCCTAGGCGGTGTCATCCTGAGCGCCGCAGAGCGCGAAGGATCTCCTGATGCGGGCGCCAAACGCTCGTGCCGGGAGATCCTTCACAGTCTTCGCTGTTCAGGATGACACTTCACGTGGCGGTGAAGATCGCCGACAACGGCGCGCCGCCCGGAATGCGCTGGAGGCGGTGTCATCCTAGGCGGTGTCATCCTGAGCGCCGCAGAGCGCGAAGGATCTCCTGATGCGGACGCCAAACGCTCGTGCCGGGAGATCCTTCACAGTCTTCGCTGTTCAGGATGACACTTCACGTGACGGTGAAGCAGATCATCGACAAGCGCTCGTCGCCCGGAATGCGCTGGAGGCGGTGTCATCCTGAGCGCCGCAGAGCGCGAAGGATCTCCTGACGCGGGCGCCAAGCGCTCGTGCCGGGAGATCCTTCACAGTCTTTGCTGTTCAGGATGACACTTCACGTGGCGGTGAAGCAGATCATCTACAAGGGCGAGTCGCCCGGAACGCGCTGGAGGCGGTGTCATCCTGAGCGCCGCAGAGCGCGAAGGATCTCCTGATGCGGGCGCCAAGCGCTCGTGCCGGGAGATCCTTCACAGTCTTCGCTGTTCAGGATGACACTTCACGTGGCGGTGAAGCAGATCATCGACAAGGGCGAGTCGCCCGGAACGCGCTGGAGGCGGTGTCATCCTGAGCCGCGAAGACGGCGAAGGATCCGTACCTTCAGGCGCGGCGCGAGATCGGTACGGATGCGGGGCTCAGGATGACAGCGTGGCCGTCACCGAAATCAGCTCCGCGCCCGCCTCGACCGTCTGTCCCTGCGTGACGAAGAGCTCCTCGACCACGCCGTCCGTCGTGGCCTGGATCTCGTTCTCCATCTTCATCGCCTCGAGGATCAGGAGGCCCGCGCCTTTGCGCACCGTGTCGCCCTTGTTCACGAGGATGCGGACGATGCGGCCGGGCATCAGCGCCTTCATCGTGCCCCCACCGCCCGCCGCGTCATCGCTGCGCTTGCGGCGCATCGCGAGCGGATCGATGAGCTCCAGCCGCACCGCGGCGTTCATCATCGAGATCTCGTGCGCGTTGCCGTCGCGATGATGCACGAGGCTGATCTGCGTGCCGTCCTCGAGCCGCAGCGACCGGACGTACGGGCCGGCCTCGACCATGTCCGCCAACATCGAGCGATCGTCGATGCGGACGCGATAGCCGCTGCCGTGGCGCTCGACATCGATCTGGTAGTCCACGCCGTCGTGGCGGGCGACGAACTTCACAGCCGCCCCCGCAACGCGTCTTCGCGTCCCGCGCGCCGCCAAGGCGACTCGCTCTCGACGTTGTCGTTCGGCACCTGCACGCGCTGCGCGTCTTCGAACGCGAGGATCGCTGCCGCGGCGATGGCCGCATCGAGATTGACGTTGTCCTGCTCGAGATTCATCTGCGGCAGCAAACGATCGATGAAGCCGGTGTCGAAGCGCGCGGCGAGAAAGTCGGGATGCTGGGTGATGTAGCTGAAGAACGGGATCGTCGTCTGGATGCCTTCGACGCGGTACTCGCCGAGCGCGCGGCGCAGCCGACCGATCGCCTCTTCGCGAGTGAGCGCGTGGCAGACGAGCTTGGAGAGCATCGGGTCGTAGAACACCGGCACGGTGTAGCCGGCGTAAACGCCGTTGTCGTTGCGCACGCCGGGACCCTGCGGCAGGTTGATGTAGCGGATCAATCCCGGCGAGGGCGCGAACTTTCTCGCCGGATCCTCGGCGTAGATCCGGCACTCGATCGCGTGGCCGTTCGGCGCGAGGCCGGCCTGCGTGAAGCGCAGCTTCTCGCCCATCGCCACGCGCAACTGCTCTTTGACGATGTCGACACCCCAGACCATTTCGGTGACGGGATGCTCGACCTGCAGGCGCGTGTTCATTTCAAGGAAAAAGAAACGCCCGTCGGCGCCAAGAATGAACTCGACCGTGCCCGCATTCTTGTAGCGTGCGGCTGCGGCGAGCCGCACCCCCGCCTCGCAGATGGCCGCGCGCGT
>JAFAVZ010000471.1 GCA_019242175.1 Acidobacteriota bacterium | reverse complement strand
GGAGATTCTTCGCCGTCTACGCGGCTCAGAATGACACCGCGACGCTGTCATCCTGAACAGCGGAGACTGTGAAGGATCTCCTGGCGCGGGCGACAAGCCCACGTGCCGGGAGATTCTTCGCCGTCTCCGCGGCTCAGAATGACAGCGCGGGTGAGAGCCGCCGCTCGCGCTAGTCCCCATGCACGCTCACCTCCCCTTCCTTCAATTGCAGCACGGTGAGAAAAGAGACTGGCTCGGGGACGGTGTCGGTGATGAGCGCCGCCTCGATGCGGGCCATGAGGCCGAGCTCTTCGCCTGGCACCTGCTCCACCGTCACGCGCGGGTTCGACAATCGCGGCTCGTAGTCGAGGATCGCCTTGCGGAGGATCTCGGCGATACGGCCGCGGTCGTCGAAGCTGCGCGCGGAAAAGATGGAAAGATCGGGGATGCCGTAGTCGATGACGGTCCGCGGCCGTCCCGCGAGCTTGTGCTGCGGATAGGGGCAACGCGTGTTGAAGAGCTGCTCCAGCTCCCGCCGCACCGACTCCTTGAGGCCGCGGCGATCGAGCGTCCGCATCGGGCGCAGCTCGCGCCGGAGGAACGGATCGCGATCGACGAGGCGATCGAACAGTGGCGTGCGGACTTCGACCTTTTTCATGGTTCCTGGTTGCTGGTTGCTGGTTGCTGGTTGCTGGTAGACGAAATCAAAACCCATCAGTAACCAGCAACTGCGCGTGCGGGGAAGCCCCCGCACGCGCATGCCGAATCATCAGCTGATGCTTCTCGTCTCCAGGTTGTGCGTCGCGGGCAAGTTGCTGTCTGCCGTGCCGTCCGCATGCTTCTGGTCGAGGTACGTGTACTGCACGATGCCGTAGTCGAGCGAGACGTTCTCGACGGGCAGATCGCCCGGGCCGCCGGAGATGCTGTAATTCGAGATCACGACGTGCTGCATCGCCACCTCGAGATACTTCACCGGCTTGTTGTCGACGGCGCCGTCGGCGCGCCAGCAGGAGATCGTCGCTTTGCCGATCTGCTTGCCCGACCAGCAGTACTTGAGGATCGTGTTGGTCGCCGTGTCGAGGTACTTCGTGAACGAAAGGTTCTGATGCGTCGCCTGCTCCACCGTGCCGGATCCGGCGACGCTGCGGGTGGGGCTCGTCGGCTGCACGAACCCGTGGCTCCACGAGAGGATCTCGATCTCCTTCTCGTGCCCGGCCGCCGTGCTGCTGGCGTCGATGGCCGGCTCTTCGAACTTGATGTACATGTTGCTAGCCATGTCGTTTTTCCTCCGTCAACTGCAGGTCATGCCGCCGCGGGCGGCGGGAGCTCGGCCACGAGGCGGATCGATGCGGTCAGCTCCTCCAGCTGGAAGTGCGGCCGCAGGAACGCCACGGCGCGATACGCGCCCGGCTTGCCCGGAACGTCGAACACGTCGATGCGGGCCTCGCGCAGCGGATACTGCGCCTTGAGATCCTGCCCCGCGTCGTCCGTGCCGAGGATGTAGCTGCTGATCCAGCGGTTGAGGAAGATCGCCAGCGTGTCCTTCGTCTGGAAGCTGCCGATCTTGTCGCGGCAGATCACCTTCAGATAGTGCGCGAAGCGCGAAGCCGCGAGGAGATACGGCAGGCGCGCGGAGATGCGAGCGTTCGCATTCGCCGCGTCCGTGTCGTACGTCTTAGGCTTCTGCGTCGTCTGGCCGCCGAAGAACGCCGCGTAGTCCGTTCCCTTGCAGTGGCAGAGCGCGACGAAGCCGAGCGAGTCGAGCTCCTTCTCGCGGCGATCGGTGATCGCGATCTCCGTCGGGCACTTGAGGGCGATGTCCCCTTCGTCCGTCTTGAACGTGTGCGTCGGCAGGCCGGTCACCTTGCCGCCGCCTTCCACGCCGCGGATCGCCGCGCACCAGCCGTAGAGCGCGAACGCGTTCGTGATGCGCTGGCCGAGGGCGTAGGCGGCGTTACCCCAGAGGTACTTGGAGTGATCGCGGCCGTCCGTGTCCTCCACGAGCTTGAAGTCTTCCGTCGGCACCGTGTTCGGGCCGTACGGGAGACGGAGCAGCACGTGCGGCAGCGCGAGCGTCACGTAGCGGGAGTCTTCCGTCTCCTGGAACGAGCGCCACTTGATCAGCTCGGACGACTCGAAGACCTTGGAGAGGTCGCGCGGATTGCCCAGCTCCGTGAAGCTATCCATGTCGAAGAGGCGGGGCGAGGCGCCGCCGATGAACGGCGCGTGCGCGGCCGCGGCGACGCCGGAGAGCTTCTCCAGCAGCGCCATGTCCTGCGGATGGCGGCCGAACTCGTAGTCGCCGATGAGGAGGCTGTACGGATAGCCGCCGAAGGTGCCGTATTCCTCTTCGTAAATCTTCTTGAAGAGCTGGCTCTGGTCGAACTCGATGGCCTGATCGAGATCCTTGAAGATCTCGGCCTTCGAGGCGCTGAGGAGGCGGAGCTTGAGACGGGTCGACGTCTCGGTGTTCATCACGAAGTAGTGCAGCCCGCGCCAGGAAGCCTCGAGCTTCTGGAAGTCGGGGTGATGGAGGATCTCGTTCAGCTGGCCGCTGAGCAGCTCGTCGATGCGCGCGATCTGGGCCTGGATCATGGCCATCGTGTCGCGGCTGACGGTCATGCCCTTGTCGAGGATCTGGGTGACGAACTCGCCCACGAGATCCTTGGCGCGCTCTTTCTGGCTCGCGTCACGGGCGAGCTTGCCCTTGTCGATGATCTGGTCGAGCAGCGAGACCTCGGTCGTCGTTGCTGCAGCTGCGGCTTCTGCCTGCGGTGCGGTCTCGTCAGCCATTGCTTCCTCCCGTGGTCGCTTCCTTGATCTTCTGCTGGCTCTCCGTGTTCGCCGCGATGTCCTGCAGCAGCACGTCGAGGTCGTCGTTGCCGTCGAGCTTCGCGAGCAGGTCGTTCAGGCGCTGGCGGGCCTCGAACAGCTTGCGCAGCGGCTCGATCTGCTGCACGAGCGCCTCGGGGCGGAGGTCGTCGATCTTCTTGAACTTCAGCTCGACGTTCATCTTCGTGT
>JAFAVZ010000406.1 GCA_019242175.1 Acidobacteriota bacterium | reverse complement strand
GTCGGTTTGGCCGAGCCGTTTCAGCATCACTTCCTGCTGCTTGAAAACGTCTTCCTCGTCGAGGTGGCCGGTCTCATCGAACTTCATCGAGTGGAACGTCGCACGCGCGACGGCGACGGCATCGTTGCCTTCGTACGCCACGTCGATCTGCGCGTAGCGAACCCGCTGGCCGGCGAACTCCATGTGCTGTTCGTTGTGGCGTGGCTCGATGATGCGGCCAAACGTCTTCTTCGGCATGCGCCAGAACGTGCCGTCGCTCTCGACCACGTAGTAGCAGGAGCGGACCTTCACTCATTGATGGTACCTCGGCCTACGCGAGACGGTGCCATGGACGCCGCGACGATCTAGGTGCCGAAGGATCCGTGCCGCCGAGCACGGCGCGACCCGGCGGCCGTGTCTGTCACGTCTCTGCAGGGGTCGTCGAAACGGACGTGAACGAAGGATCGACTGAGTCCGTGGTGGCCAATCAGCGTACGTTGGCTGAGTTCCACTGTTCAGAGTCGCGTGGGCCGACATCCAGCGCGACGACGGTCCACGCCTTATTGAAGTCGCTGTATTTCAGAATGCAGCGGAGCCGGCCGGGAAGTACGTTCTCCAGTCCGCTCGGAACAGCGGCGCCGCTCGGCGCAGTGTGTTTGATCGTAGCTAGCACGAGACGGAATGTCTCACCGGGCGTGGACAGAGGCCCTTTGTAATCCTCGTCGCGTAAGAGTTCCGCAACGTGCAGATCACCCAAGCGGACGCGCCATGTGTACTGATCTGTTCCACTACGGCTACGGCGAAGTTCCTCGAGTGTCGGTGGAACGTTATCGCATTCGTACCCACCGTCACGTGGGCCGACGTCCTCTGCAGTGTATCTCCCGTTGGTAGCATTAGCGACCTTCCACTTTGCAGAGGCTGTGTCGTAAGTGAACAATACGCGAAAGTGACGTTCGCGATACGTCGGTCGTCCGAGCGCCGCCCACGTGTCGGCGAACTCCGGCTGCGCCGCAAAGACGTGCGTTCCTTCCACGAGCCGGTACACACCGGACTCCGCTTGTATGGGCTCATTCTTAAGGAGCCTCTCCAGACGATAGGTGCCGAGAACAAACGTCGCTACGTGTCTCTTCGCGTCAACAGAAGCGACACGCTGGCCGGCGGACGTCAAACCGATCGTGGCGACAAACTTTGCGTTTGCGTAGTCGGGCAGCGAGCCGGCGGGGAGCCCTGCGATACTGCTTTCTTTTATAGTGAGGAGGCCCTTTCCAGCCAGAGCAGTGTATGTCGGATAGTCTGACTGAAGCGCGAGCGCGCAGGGGCCCGAAACATTGCCGAATGACGTGGCGTTGCCAACGCAGTTGGCGCCTAGATAAATCTCTTCCTTAGCGTAATAGTTCCAGCTCGATTCAAGCTCAGCGGCGATTTGCGCTTTGCTGAACGGCACCGCGTTGACTGCTGGACGCGGATTCAGCGCGATTTTCTCCAGATTCGCGGTTGGAGTGACGGTGACTGGCTTCGCGCCTTCCATGAATGTCCGGGAGGCGAAGGAGTCCCAATAACCCTGCGGAACGTCTTCAATGTGCACTAAGCCTGCAGCCTCGGCACGCCGCAAAAATGCGAGCGCGTCATCGGATACGTTGAGGCGCGAGCCGGTAGGGATCGCGAGTTCGCTGAACGGTTTCAGCGACGTCTCTATCGCGGAGGTCTTGGCGGTTTTCTCGCGCGATCCGCAGGCAGAGGAAAGCACTAGAAGCAAGATGCATGATCTCCGACAGAAGTTCCACATTCATCTACTCCTACATGCGTCCGACCCTGGCACTTCATTCTCGGAATTGCACTCTGATGCAATGAGGCGATTGCGACCGGGTGAGGAGTTACGCGCGTGAAGTGGCGCGACAATCTCGGCACGTGCGGCCTCGCGAAGTCGCATGAACCCGCGGGCGAGAAGCAGACGCGGCTCAGCGTTGAGCATCGTTTCCTCAACATGGAGTGCCGCGCGACGGCAATTCCCTACCCGCGGAACGCAGGTCGATGCGAAAAATGCGCGCGAACAAGCGGGCCGCGCGCCGTGCGTTACTTGCGGGCGTCACCGCTACACCCCCTGGAGCCTCTCACGACAGCCGGGGCGCCGGCGCGCCGGTTGCCCGAGCGAGACGCGGGTGCACGGCACGAGACCCGCTGCAAGCGTCGTGATGGCGCTTGGGCGGTGGAAACGAACGCCAACGCCGCACTGGCCCACGCGACCGGGAGGCGTGGAGCGGCGGCGCCGTTGTTGCGCCGGCGAAGCGCCGGTTAGGTCAACGCCTCTCGCAAGAACGGTGACGCCGCGGGGGACGGCGCCGCGCTATCTCCTGTGGGTCTCGCGAATCAGCGGGGGCGCCGGCGCGACGCTTGCCCGAGCGAAACGCGCCCGCACGATACGAACACCCGCTGCAGGCGGCGTGACGGCGCATGGGCGGTGGAAACCAACGTGAACGCCGCAGTGGCCCACGTGAACGGGCGGGTGTGGAGCGGCGGCGCCGTTGTTGCGCCGGCAAAGCGCCGGTCACGTCACGTCTACTCGCAAGAACGGTGACGCCGCGGGGGCGCGCGCTTCACATTACGTAGAGCCGCGGCAGAAACGCGAACTGCGGCGCCGCGTAGCGCAGGCTACGCAGCGGAGAACGTGCGTGATGGGTGGGCTGTGGACGAAACAAAAAGAGAACCGAGGCGGCGCGACGAGTGATCCGACGAGCAGGAAGCCGCCAGCGTACCGTCTGTAAGGTGTACCGTCCGCCGGCACATGTCGCGCAACGGAGCGCGATCGCCGCTGTCGTCCGGACCCTAAGCCGTCTCCATTTTCAGCTGGTGGGCGCGCTGAACTACGCGCTTGGGCCTGTTTACTTTGCCTTCGCCGGCCGCGCGCTGCCTCTTGACTTATCGCCGGACTGGCGTAGATTGGACTTACTTCAGCAAAATTCAATAGGAGAACAATCGGCATGAGCTCCAAGGTCGAGAACGTATCCAAACCGGTACAGTTCCAGGAATCGAATGACGTCAGAGCGACCAATCTTGCGGCCGAGTTCCTCCCTCGCCGCACTGCAAGCGAGACCTTTGCGATGGCCGCGGAGGCAGAGCCGACACACAACTTCCGCCCGCTCCAGAGAATGTGCAGCATCTGGAAGTCCTGACTCAGCCGCCGCCATTTCTCATCGGCACTGCCGCTTTCCCGGGTCTTGACGGCTGGAAAGCAGATGCCGCTCTGCTAATACAGCAGAGTCTCGCTGCGCGTGCCGATCACAGCCCGGAATGCGCGACCCTCTTGCAGACCATCAATGGCCTGCAAGAGAACGAATGGGTGAAGAGTCTCCTTCGTCCGGAGATGACGGCGTTTCTTTCGAATGAACCGCGTCCTTGGACGTGGCGGCAGCTCGCGCAGCGTCTCGATGGCCGTCCACTCAAAGCCGGAGCACGTGTCAGCATTATCGACACGCCGGGTGACGAAATGCTGGAGGTTCTGCGGAAATCGGGAAAAGGATCGAAACGCGACAGTTGCGCCAATGCCTCGTTTCTCAATCCGCAATCGGCGGAGCACCACCGTTATCGAACTCAGATCGAGCGCGCCTTGTCCCTCATCGAAGAAGTCACGCCAGGATTTGCTGCCGAGTTGCACTCGCTCGTCGATTGCATCGCGTTCGTCGATGACCAGGCGAGTTTCCGCGGCGCGTCCGGGCTGATCCTCCGCGGAATGGTGATGCTCTCGCCCGACCGGGATTGGAGCGTCGGCGTCTTCGCCGAAGAACTGGTCCATGAGACGACGCACACGCTGTTGGACCTTCTGTCGATCGCGGAGCCGCTACTGGAGGGCGACGCCGCTCTTGAGGAAAAGTGGACCGCTCCTTTCCGTCCGGACAAACGGCCGCTCGTCGGTAATTTCCAGGCACTGGTCGTCGTCTCGCGGCTGGTTCACTTGTTCGGCAAGTTCCGCCGCTCACGGGTGGCCTCCGAACTGGACTGGAGCGCACGCGCCGCCGACTACGCGGCGCGGTCGAAAGAGGCACTGGAGCCGCTCGACAGCTATCCACGACTGAGCTCGATGGCCCGCCGCCTCCTCGACCATCTTGTTAAGCCGACCATGGCTTTGTTCCCCGACGGATTTGATTCGATGTACCCGGCTCCTTCTGTTCATGCATGAGGCTGTCCATGAGGGCGCGCTGTCGCGGAGGGGCTCCTGCGTTTTCGACCGTTTCGGCGCAAAGCCTCACCTGCTCGAGCCTCTCGGAGTGCGGCCCGAGCGGATGGCCGTCGCTTATCTGGATGGCCTGGTCGTCATTGTCGACGGCGACGGCAATACGATCGACTTCAACGCCGGCGCAGACGTTCTGGACGTGGCGCTTCTCGATTCAACCGACGCGACCGTTGCCGCAGTGGCTACACCGTACGGTGTAGCCGTATCGCAGCTAGGCGTGGCTTGCGCCCGCACAGCGACACTCACCGGGCACGATGGACGCGTCACCGGAGTGGCGCTGTTTCCGGTTTACACCTACGACGAACGGCAAGTATTGATCGCATCGGCCGACGAGCGCGGCAATGTCTATCGATGGGGCGGCCGGGAACTGCGGTTGCTGACGAGCGCGCGAATCCATCGCAAGACCGTGCACACCCTCCGGTCATCTATGCTGCGCGGCGGCCTGCCGATCTTCATAACTGCCTCCGATGATCGCGACATCGTTCTTCATGACGCATATTCGGAGCACGTCTACGCGAGACTCAGCTCCCACGTCGGATGGATCGAGCAGATTCGGCCGATCGAATGCGAAGGGGCGCTCAAGTCGATTGTCGTCGCAGACCGCGTCGGCATAATGGTTTGGGATGTCGACACCCAGCGCATCGCTTGGCGATTTCGTGGCAGGCCGCGCACGGCTGTCGCCGCGATGCTGGATCGGAGCGGCGAAGTCATTATTGCCGCTGGTACGGATCAAGACATCGTCCTCGCGAGACGCAACTCTATCGAGCGCCTTCGCCTCGGTGACCGGGTCCCATTACGCGCGGTCGCCCTAAGCCACGTCCTAGGCACGCCGGTCTTGTGGACGGCCGCCACGAATCGCCTCGAAGGCTACGATCTCGAAGGACGCCCGCTCCACGTTGCATACGAGCTTCCGGCGCCTGTTCTTCAGTTGCAGTCATGGACCGACACCGGCGGAATGCTTTGCACACTGGAAGGCGGAGCCATATGGAGCATCCGTTGGTAGACGACGTGGAAGAATTGGGTTTCGACGCATTTTGCGAAGGATTGCCGCTGGACGATC
Source organism: Acidobacteriota bacterium (assembly GCA_019242175.1). Lineage (GTDB taxonomy): Bacteria > Acidobacteriota > Thermoanaerobaculia > Gp7-AA8 > Gp7-AA8 > JAFAVZ01. Next base: position 5,172 of record JAFAVZ010000406.1, on the reverse strand, counting down.
TCGACCGCCTGCGCGGCAACAAGCCCGTCTTCAGGACAACTCTTGCCGACGGGACGACGGCTTGGAATCTCGTGCGGTACGACGACATTGCGACTGTGCTCGCAGCGTCGCGCCATTATTCGGTTGCTCCTGTGGTTGTCGACCTCGATCAGAGCGCGGAATCCGACGGCAGTACGGAGCGGTGGGAGCTCAGGGCGGCAATGGCGCTGAACGCTCCGACGCATGGATTGCACAAACAACGGCTGGCCTCGGCCGTGAAGCGCGACCGCGTGGAGGCGTTCCGCACAGTCGTTCGCGATATCGCAACGCGTTTTGCACGCTCGTGTAAGCAAAAGCGCCGGGCAGATGCCGTCGAAGATTTCGCAGCACCGCTGGCGGCTGAAATCGCGTGTTCGTATTTGGGCATTGCGCCGGCCAATAGAGATTATGTCCGCCGCCTGTCGGCCAACTTCATGGGCGACAGTTTGCCGGATGTCGCGATCGGAAGTCATCGCGATCTCGAGCTCGGCGCCTGCGCGCTCAATGCCGTGTGCGGGTCGCCTATGAGGGCAACGACCGAGCTCGTTTATGAGTCGTGGCGGAAGGTTCCCTGGCTGGCCCCGGAGTTCGTCGCGCACGCCGGCCGTTGGGAGATTGAGGAGCTGGCGCTGCAGACCATCACCGCCGGCGTTGCGGGGCTGCGCAACTGCATCGTCACCGCCATTGTCTGCGTGGCGGCTCAGTGGGAGATCGCCAAATCCGACACATCGACATGGTTAAGCCGGCAATCGAAAGTTGCGGATGAGGTGATCCGGCACGCCACGCCCTTGCTGCGCGTCAGACGCATCCTGGCTACGGACGCGGTTTGGCATGGCACGACGATACGCGCCGGCGAGACGCTTTTCGCCTGGCTGCTCGGCGCGAACTTTGATCCCGACACGTTTTCCGATCCCCGCGGTTTTCAGCCATTCCGTACGCCGAATCCGCACCTGAGCTTTACGGGAGGAGCGCATGCCTGTCTCGGCGCGCCGCTGGCACGAATGGAGGTCGAGGAAGTGATCCGCGCCATGCTGCTCGAGTGGACCGGGCTGACGCTCGACGCTCCTCCCGTGAGATTCACCTCAAACATCGTGAACGAGTACGTTCACCTCCCTATCCGCGTGTCCTGAGCGAAATCCATCCGCGACGCCACGCCTCATAGTCGATCAGTCGGTCGCTTGCCTCCTCGCTATAGACGAGAAACGCTGGCAGGCCGGCACGGCCCCGCCGGGAATCGGCCGCGTGAAAGCGAAAGTCGACGCTCCAACGAACTCGGTCCGTCATGTTCGGCAGCGAACAATGTGGCGTGAATTGATTGAAGAATATGATGGCTCCCCTCGCACACGGCACCGGATGGGGCGTCACCGCGGGCAGCGCCTCGTCGTGGATGCGCCCCCCCTCGTCATCGTGGTGGGGCAATCGCCCAAGACGGAACGCACCCGGCATCATGGCAAGGCATCCATTCTCGGCTGTAGCATCGACCAGGGGGACCCAGACGGTCACCATGGCAAATGGATCCGACTCACCAGCCGACAGCGCGTCCTGATGCCATATCAGGCCGAGCGGGAGGGGATCGCGTCCCACCTCGGCCCAACGCGTCCGTGTGGCCTGAGGCATCTTTGTGCGCAGACGATGCGTTGGATTGAGCACGATATCGGCACGCAGGAGATCGCGAGCCAGATCAACGACCTTCCGATGCGTGAGCAATCGGAACAGTCGCGGTGTGAGGAGGTTCTTGACGTCCAACGCCTCGATCGCGTCAGGGCAGAAGTCATAAAGCCTGGCCAGCCGTCGCTCGAACGGCTCATTGGCGAAAAGGTCCGGCAGACGACCGACGTCATAGAGAGTCCGCGCGCGGCGGTCGACCTCGCGCTCAAGCTCCTGCACCACAGGATTCAAATCGCGGTCGTCGAAGAAGTTTTCCACCGTTGCGAATCCGAATTCGCGGTAGAAATGCTCACTGTCACGCGTCAACGATCCGGTCATTGGTCCGACGACAGAATGATCTGCCGCAACGCTAGCGCAATCTCGCGATGCCCGTCGGCAGAGAAATGGATTCCATCTGGCTGAAGGTGATCGGGATCGCTGTCGACTATGCGACCGACGTCGAGGAACTCGGCTCCCGACTGGCGGCTCAGCCGGGCGAGGATTCCATCGAAGCGGCTGGCAAGCGGCCGAAAACTCGGCAGCATTCGTTCAATTCGCAGCGTCCGGACGGCGGTTCCGGCGACGATGACTCGCGCGCGGGTCTCTTTGCACAGTTCGTCGAGAAATCGGCCCGTCACCGCCTCGAACTCCTTTGCCGTGAACCAGCTTACCGCCCACCGCTGCGCGAGTGTACCTCGCAGCAGCTTCTCCACCTGAATGACCACCTGCCTCAACGGCCCTGGCCGACTCGATCGGCCGCGCGGACTTTCTTTGGCCCACCGCCATACTCTTCTGGGGAGAAAACGCGGGCAGCATTCGTTCACACCCACATGGAGGACCACGACGTCCGGATCGAGCGGGAGAATGTCCGACCGAAGCATCCCGAAGACGTCGGCGATGTCAAGCGTCGGCCGCGAGAGGTTTTCCACTCGCCACTCGGGCGCGAGCGCGTCTTGTAAGAGCCTCGGATACGCACCTTGAGCGCGCGAGGTGCGCGGCGGCCTGACCAACAGTGCTACGGATGACCCCAAGATCGCGACCACTCTCGACATCTAGAAGAGACTACCACTCGCGGCGTAGCGTTATCCGTCGTACGGCGGAGCCGTCAACGTCGACCGGCGTGATGAGCGGACTGGCAGTCTCTTGCGAGGTCGTCGCTTTCCCGACGAGGCCGTTCTTCCTATGCGTCGGGACGCTAGCCGTTGACACGCTCGGGCCGGGAGCCGCGCCGCCGGTGGGCCGCGGAGCGAAGCGGCTGCGGTGGGAGGCGGGAGGCGGAAACCGCAACGGCTTCGCGTAGCGGCGTGAGGGCGGCGGCGCCGGCAGCGGAGCGAAAGCGCGGCTGCGCGGCGGATGGACGGCGGTTGAGCAGCGGCGCTTGCGCGGAGCGGCCAGCGCGCGAGCCGAAGGCGAGCGCGCGCGGCGCGGCGAGGGCGGCGGAGCGTACCGCGCCCGTGCATGTGGAACAGGCGACGAGGCGCGCGGCGCGCTTGCGCGCGGCGCGCCGGACATGCCGCTCGTGGCTCTCGGCAGACAGTTGCTCGGCTCTCGCGCTGAACTTCGCCAACGGATATTGGAACGCCTGCGATGTTGCTGCGCCGGCGGCGTGAGCCGGCGCAGCCACGAGCCAGGCCGCGGGCGTGGGAGGGAGCCGCGGCGCCGTGGGCAGCGAAGCTGCGCACGGCGAGGTGCGCGCGGCGCCCGCGAGGGAGGTGGTTGGGCGTGAGCGGCGCCTGCGCACCGGCCGCGGCGAGGGGGAAGGTGGCGCCGCGACGCCGTACGATGTCGACCCAGCACGTGGCGTATACGGGTTGTGCGGCGGAAGAGTGGCGTCACGACGAATGAGTCCGCCCAAGACTCGGATAGGCGGCGCCGGCCGCTACGCGACCATCGCAGCGACAAGCGTGCAAGCTCGCGACGACGGAGCGCGTGCAAACGCGCGGGCCACGAAGGCGCGAGCCGGCGTCCGCCTCATCCGCGTCTTGGGCGGCCCCACGTGGGCAGCGCGTCCGGCCGAAAGGGTCGGGCGTGTGGAGGCTGCAGACTCGCGATGCTCGCGCCACAGGCCGGGCGGGAAGCCGCGGCGCGCCGGTTGCCGGCACGCACGATCGCATTCCTTATCGCGGGCCATGCAACCGGCGTGACGCGGCGAGGGTGGGCGGGCGGCTCTCGCGATGCACGTGCCACGCGCGCGGGTGGGAGCCGCGGCGCGACCGCTGCTCGCGCTGCACGATCGCGCCGCGCAGCTCGTGCGATGGGATCGAATCCGGCACCTCTGCGAGCAGATCAGGCGCGGTTTGAAACGGGCGAACGAGCGCCGATCACACGCCGTCGCGCGCCGTGCATGCACGTACGTGACACGGGAACAGTTCGCGCATCTCACCGAGCAGATACGGCGTGGTTTGGAACGGTCGCCGATGCTCTCCGCGCGAGTGTTTTCGGCCGTTGAGATGGTGAATTCGATCGTTCGTCGCATTCACGTATCACGGCGTGGTTCCGCGATGCGCGCGCAGTCGCCGGGGAGGTCGAAAATCGTCGTGGAAGTGCTCGCGGAGATGCTGAATTCGATCGCACGTCGCATTTGGCGTGTGAGAGCTTCTACCACCGCGGCGCGGCAGTCTGGACGAGTTGCGCGAAGAGGGTGGTAGTTGTCTTCGACACGATCGAGCGCCGTCGAGAGCACGCGTGAACCCGTTCGTCCGAGACGTTCGCGGCGACCTAGGCGCAAAACGTGACGACCAGCGGATTTCGAAGATTGACCGTTGCGTGTGGATGACGCCGTAAGATCGGCATACGGAAACCGAACACCGCAGGCCGAGCGCACGCCGCGTGCCGTTCCGCGCATGTCGACAATCGCAGCCGCGACGCGACGGCATACGCGAGTTCGACACACGAGCCGACATCCGTCACCTTCGACGGGAAAGAGCGGACGCGAGAAGCAGGCGTGAGCGCTATCGCCGACAGCGCGCGCGATCACTCCGCGTGCTTGCCTGATCGTTCAAGCCCGCTAGTTCGGCATGCGCACAAGCCGTGGCTAGGAGCGCGGGCGGAGCACTTGACGCACCTGCGCCGCCGTGTATAATTTCGCCCATCAAAAGCAAAAGTCAAATCGCGTCGATACCCCAACCGCAACCCTCTGAATGATTTGCATCAAGTCGGAGAGTCGATGAAGACTAAAAAACGTATCCTCGTCCCGGTCGATACAGTCAAGCGGCATATTCAGCCGCACCTGCAGTTGCTGTCCGACTGCATTCACGACGGCTTCGATGAGTATTTCACGTTGCCGAACGCTCAGCGCATCAAACTTCACGCGAGGAGTCAGGCGTCTGACGTCCGCGACTTCATCGTCGACGCAGTGAAGCATCGATTCGACGGAGTAGAAGGAGTCCAGTTCGTCGAACGTCGCGGCATGTTCTTGCTGGTCGTGGATGGGGTCGCGTCCATTCGGTTCAAGAAGCTGGACCGGAAGAAGCGCTCCCGAAACGTCGAGACGCAGCAATCGCTGAT
>JAFAVZ010000028.1 GCA_019242175.1 Acidobacteriota bacterium | reverse complement strand
AGGCCGCTGTCGATGATGTCCTCCACGATCAGCACCGCCTTCCCGTGCATGTCCAGCTGCGGCTCCTTCAGGATCGTCACGACGCCCGAGGAGTATTTCTGGTTGCCGTAGCTGGAGATCTGGATGAAGTCCATCGCCACGTCCATCGTCATGCTGCGTACGAGGTCGGCGGCGAAGAACACCGCCCCTTTCAACACGCAGAGTGCGATGAGCTCCTGGCCAGCGAAGTCGGCCTCGATCTCTTTGCCCATCTCCGCCACGCGCCGTTCGATGTCCTGCCGGTTGATTAACGTCGTCTGTGCCATTCGTGGCAGAATTCTAAGGCAGGTCAGCTCTCATGTCGGTTGCAGAAATCGGTGCGTTGCACGCGCGCTACGTCCGGATGAGCGACCGATTCAAGTCGCTCTGGACCTATCACCAATTCGCCTCGGGCGTCTTCAAGAACTTCCTCGGCCTCTCCCTGCCCTACGCCGTCGACTTCCAGAAAATCTTCGAGCGCATCAAGGCCATCGGCGGGACGCTCAACGCAGCCCAGGCCGCCGAGGCGCAATCCGCGCTCAGCGTCAGCGAGCTCGGGCTCGACCGCATCTCGCGGCAGGTCCTCGACGCCGATGCGCAGATCCCGCCGTCCATGCTTCGCCGCTTCCTGGAGAAGGTGAAGAAGCAGGACGAGACCATCATCCATTCGCTGATCAAGCTCTACCTCTACGCGGACGCCGTCGAAAGCGACTGCCGCGACAAGCTCGACTTCCTTTTCACCCGCATCGGCGAAGACTTCGTCGCCGAACGCGGCGAGTACTGGTCGCGCGACTCGTTGGAGTTCCGGGAGAAGATCATCGCCCTCGTCTCGATTCTGCGCGTGGCCGAGCCGCCGCAGGAGGAGGTCGTGCGCATCATCCGCGCGATCCGTTCCATGCGAGACGAGGTGCAGCGCGTCGAGCACTTCGAAGAGCTCACCGACCGCGGCCTCCTGCGCAACGCCCGCACGTTCAAGCATCGCATCGGCGACCTCTACTTCCATCCCGACGTCCTCCTGGCGATCGTCGAGCTGAACGTCTCGACGAAGAATCGCTTCCTCAAGCTCTATCAGTCCGAGGAGCAACGGCTGCTGCTGGACGCCGACAAGCTGATGGAGCACGGCCAGGCCATCGAGCGCAACTTCGGCGACACGAACCCGGAGCTCATCGATGAGATCGCACGGTTCCGAGCAGCGAAGGAGCGCTTCGACGAGCTGCGCGCGCAGTCGAACGTGAAGCACGACGTCATCACGAACCTGAAGGCCTCGATGACGAACATCATGGCCCAGCTCGACCGCGGCCTCGGCGCCGAGGAAGAGGCGACGGCCGATCTGCCCGAGACTTTCTTCGACGAGACCGAGCGCCAGGAGGAGATCGTCACGCGTTTCGGGCGCGACGACGTCCTCTTGAAGTTCCTGACGCGCATTGCCACCGCGCTCGCGCCTTTCGATGCGGACGTCACCGGAGAACAGATCGTCGACTCGCCCTCGGTGAAGGAGCTGCGGCTCGAGCCGTGGGAAGCAGACGCGTGGCGCTATCTCTTCGCGCGCACGCCGCCGCCCGATGCCGAAGATCATGAAGAGCTTTGGATGCTTTTCCTGCGCGCGGCCGCGTTGCGGGTGAAGGTGGACGAAGAGGCGACGATCATCGCCACTGCGATGGCCGCGGGCGTTCGCCCCGAGCCGGAGATCATGGCCAGCGCGAAGCTGAGCCTCGATTGCGCGAAGGAGCTCGACGAGCACTTCAACGACTTTCTCCACGAGGCCGTCTACGACAGCGGCGCCCGCTTCGTGCACCAGCTTTATCGGTCGCGTTTCCGCCTCTTGCGCGGATTCAGCGGGCTGTGGCTGATCTATGATCGGCGGCGATAGGATGTCATCCTGAGCGGAGCGAAGGATCCGTACCTTCGCGCGCGGCGCGAGATCGGTACGGGTCCTTCACCGTCTGCGCGGTTCAGGATGACACGCGACACACGCTCATGAAAATCTACCGCTTCTTCGAGAACAATCGCATCCGCGTCGGCGTCGCGGAGAACGACCGCATCTGGCGTTACGACGGCACCGATGCCTTCCACCTCGGCAAAGTCGAAGAGTCGCGGCCGCTGCCGGTGACCGAGGCGAAGCTGCTGCCGCCGGTCGTGCCTTCGAAGATCGTCGCCGTCGGCCGCAACTACGCCGATCATGCGAAAGAGCTGGGCAACGAGGCGCCGACCGAGCCGATCATCTTCCTCAAGCCGCCGACCGCGCTCCTCGGACCGAACGGCACGATCGTGCGGCCACCGCAGTCGCAACGCGTCGACTTCGAAGGCGAGCTGGCGATCGTCATCAGCCACGAGGCGCGCAACATCCGCCGCGAAGACTGGCGGTCGTACGTCCTCGGGTTCACCTGCGCGAACGACGTGACCGCGCGCGACCTGCAGAAGAAAGACGTGCAGTTCACGCGCGGCAAGAGCTTCGACACGTTCTGC
>JAFAVZ010000411.1 GCA_019242175.1 Acidobacteriota bacterium | reverse complement strand
GGCCGCAGTAAAAAACGTAGGGCCGGCTCTCCAGCCGGCCGCAGTAAAAAACGTAGGGCCGGCTCTCCAGCCGGCCGCAGTAAAAAACGTAGGGCCGGCTCTCCAGCCGGCCGCAGTAAGACATGGTTGCGGCGGGCGTGCCCGGCGCGTCATTCTTGGTTGGGCCGGCTGGAGAGCCGGCCCTACGTTTTCCGGGTAGTAAGACATCGTTGCGGCGGGCACGCCCGCCGCGTCATCTTTGGTTGGGCCGGCTGGAGAGCCGGCCCTACGTTTTCCGGCGGAGGGAACGATGCTCTTGGCGACGTTGCTCTTTGCTCTCGCCTGCCGCGTGGAGCATTGCGCGACGGCGAAGGACGTGAAGGCGTGCAAGTGTTACGGCGAGGAGCCGGGCTACACGCTCGTCGTCCAGCGCGGCGATCGGCAGCTCTATCGCGCCCAACAGGACGCGCCGTTCGAAACCGAGGAGATCGAGGTGCATCGCGTCGATCTCGATCACGACGGTGCCGAGGAGATCGTCGTCGCCGACCTGCTCGCCGTCGGCAACGGCATGGCCGTGCACACCTGGACGCTCGTCATCCTCGATGGACGTACGAACAAGCCGACGGCGCTCGAGGTCAAGGATTACGGCCCGGGCAGCATCCGCGACGACGGCACCATTCTCGAAACGTCCTGGGACTGGATGGGCCCTGCGCTCTACTTCGTCGCGCGACCGTATACCTATGCGCACGGCGAGCTGAAGCCGCAAACGTACATGTGGCGTCGCCGCTATCTTTTCAGCTTCGAACGGGAACGCATCGACCACGGCAACCGTCCCGGCGTTTGGCTGAAGAAGGCCGAGAAAGTCCCCTGGAAATCACGCGATCCGTTGGAGTAGCTCGACGGCCTGCGGCTTCTTCTCGTAGCGCACATCCGTCGCGGCGATCTTCTCCAGGTACGGCTTCGCCTGCGTCGCGTCGTTCCGTTTCAGATGCGCGCGGGCGATCCAGAACCAGGTGTCGATGATGTACTCGTTCTCGCTGAACTTCTGCGTCTGCACGGCCTTCTCCAGCGCGGCCACGGCATCGTCGTAACGACCTTGCGCGTAGTGGATGCGGCCGAGGTGGGAGAGCGCGTCGAAGAAGTCGTAGGAGTTCTGCTCGACGCTGTCCACGACCTGGCGGTAGAAGCGCTCCGCCTCGTCGTACTTCTTGCGATCGAACCAGATCGCGCCGCAGAAGAGAAGCGCGTTCCGATAAAAGTACGAGTTGAAGAACGGCTGATTCGGATCGAAGAGCGCGAGCGCATCGTTGAAGAGATGCAGCGCCTCCTCGTGATCGTTCAGCGCGTAGGAGTTCAGCGCCTTGAGCGCGAGCGCCTGGGCCGTCACGTTCGCGTTCTGCGAATAGCGCAGCGACTGCTCGTGGAGATCCTTCGCCTTCTGGTAGTCATGCTCCTCGTGCGAGAGGTGACCGAGGATGACGTAGGACTTGTACTTGATGTCGTTCGCCTCGTCCGACTCCTCGGAAGCGCAGGCGGCGCTGAAGCCCTCCCGCGCGGCGGCGAGGTTGCCGGCGTAGAGCGCGGCGACGGCGCGGTAGTACGTCGCTTCGAGCGAGGTGAGGACGTTGCTGCGCTGGGAGGAGAGCTCGTCGATGAAGCGGGTGACGAGCTGGGCCAGCACGCGGTTGTCCGCGGTGGGGTCGAGGATGAAGTTCTGGAGATAGACGAGGCGGTTCTCCAGGATGCGCATCATCTCCAGCATGATCGTGATGCGCTGGGCGTCTTCGCCCGCTTCCTTGAAGAGGCCGGAGAGCTGGCGTTGGAGGGCGGCGTACTCGCCGTCGTAGCGGGCGGCAGCGGCGCCGGAGAGCTCTCCGGGCTCCTTCTGCAGTTGCGATTCGAGAGAGATGCGGGAGTCGACGAGGCTTTTGATCCGGTTCGTGAGGTCCATCGTTCTCGCTAGATCCTACCGCGCCCGGCGTGCAATCGGGGAGCCAGCGACCTCGAGGAGGCGGAACTCGATCTGGTGGCGATCCTCATCGATCGACTCGACTTCCACGCGCACGCGGTCCCCCAGGCGCAGCTCCCGGCCGGTGGACTCGCCGACGAGGCGATGCTCGCGCTCCCGGAACTGCCAGAAGTCGCCGCCGATCGTCGCCACCGGGACCATGCCCTGGACGTAGACCTCGTCCAGCTCGACGAAGATGCCGAACGGGGCCGTGCCGGTGACGATGCCGGCGAACGCCTCGCCGACCTTGTCGCGCATGAAGATCACCTTCTTCCACTCCAGCACCTCCCGTTCCGCCTCCTCGGCGCGCCTCTCGCGGTCGCTCGACTGCATCGCCGTCTGCGGCAGCTGCGCGTCGACTTTCGCGCGCTTGTCGCCGTACATCGGCCCTTCCTCTAGGAGCGACGCGAGCATGCGATGGACGATGAGATCGGGATAGCGCCGGATGGGCGAGGTGAAGTGGCAGTAGTGCTCGAGCGCGAGCGCGAAGTGGCCGAGCGACTCTTCCTGATAGGACGCGCGCTTCATCGAGCGCAGCACGATGCTGGTGAGGAAACGCTCTTCGGGCGTCCCCTGCACGGAGCGCAAGACGCGCTGCAGCTCGGCGGGGCGGATGTCTTCAACGTCGCCGCGCAGCGTGAGCTTGAACTCCTTGAGGATCTCGCGCAGGTCCTGCAGCTTCTGCGGGTCGGGCTGCTGGTGGACGCGGTACAAGCCGGGCTGATTCGCGAACACGAGCTCCCGCGCGACGACTTCGTTCGCGGCGAGCATGAACTCTTCGATGAGGCGATGCGCGACGTTGCGCTCCGTGGCGACGATTGCGCGGATCTCGCCCGTTTCGGCGAGCAGCACGTCGGCTTCGGGCAGATCGAAGTCGATGGAGCCGCGCGCATCGCGCCGCGCGCGGAGGATCTCGTAGAGCTCGTGCATCCGCTCGAAGTCGGGAAGGAGATAGCCGTAGCGCTCTTCGAGCTCCGGCGTGCGCGCGGTGAGGATGGCGTTGACGTCCGTGTACGTCATCCGCTCCTTCGTCTTGATCACCGACTTGAACACGCGGCGATTGAGGAAGCGCCCTTTGCCATCGATCTCGATCTCGGCGCTGAACGTGAGGCGCTCGACGCGCGGGTTCAGCGAGCAGATGCCGTTCGAGAGGCGCTCGGGGAGCATCGGAATGGCGCGGCCCGGAAAGTAGACGCTCGTGCCACGCTCGAAAGCCTCGACGTCGAGCTCACTCCCCTCCGTCACGTAGTGCGCGACGTCGGCGATGTGGACGCCGAGGAGGTAGTTGCCGTTCGCGAGGCGCTGCACTTCGACGGCGTCGTCGAAGTCTTTCGCCGTCTCGCCGTCGATGGTGACGATGTTGCGCTCGCGCAGATCTTCGCGCTTCGCGATCTCCTCCTCGCTGACGACGGCCGGGATCTTCTCCGCCGCGGCGAGCACTTCCTCCGGCATGTTGTGCGGGATGTGATGCTTGCGGACGACGACCTCGATGTCGACGCCGGGGTCGCCGATGAAACCGAGGAGCTCGACGACGACGCCGGTGGCGAAGTGGGAGCCGCGGTCGGGATAGCGCTCGATCTCCACGTTCACCATCTCGCCGTCGCGCGCGCCCATCGTGTCGTTCGGATCGATGAGAACGTCGGTGTCGATGCGGAAGTCGAACGGCACGACGTAGGGCGGCTTCGAGTCGTGGAAGCGGCCGACGACGGTGCGATGCGCGCGGCGAAGCACTTGCGAGACTTCGCCCTGGATGTAGTCGCGGTTGAAGACCTTCTTGAACTGGGGACGCTGCTTGTCGGCGCGCACGACGACGAGATCGCCGTTCATCG
>JAFAVZ010000642.1 GCA_019242175.1 Acidobacteriota bacterium | reverse complement strand
GCATCACCTCGGGGCCCACGGCGCGCTCCTTGTCCTCGTAGCGGCGATTCACCGCCTCGCGCAGGCGCTCCGCGACCTCTTCCTTGCGCATCGTGTCGACGTCGACGCCGGCCGACTCGGTCGTGATGCCGAAGTAGTCGAACAGCTCCGCGTTGAGCTCCGTCTCGTTCGGCTGCTCGCGGCCGTCCTCCGGGACGTGCGTCTCGACGACGAACTCCACGATGTCGTCGGCGGCGTTGAGGATGTACTCCTTCCCTTCGCGGCCTTCGAGGATCGAGCGGCGCAGCGTGTAGATCGACTCACGCTGCTTGTTCATCACGTCGTCGTACTCGAGGAGGTGCTTGCGCGCCTCGAAGTTGCGGCCTTCGACCTGCTTCTGCGCGCGCTCGATCGCCCGCGTGACCATGCCGTGCTCGATCGGCACGCCCTCTTCCATCCCCAGGCGCTGCATGAGGCCGGAGATGCGGTCGGAGCCGAAGATGCGCATCAGATCGTCTTCGAGCGAGAGGTAGAAACGCGACGAGCCGGGATCGCCCTGGCGTCCGGAACGGCCGCGCAGCTGGTTGTCGATGCGGCGCGACTCGTGGCGCTCGGTGCCGATGATGTGCAGGCCGCCGAGGTCGACGACTTCTTCGTGGTCGTACTTCCACTGCGACTGGATGTCCTGCTCGATCGCCTTCCGCTGCTCGGGCTCGGCCAGATCGCGAGTTTTCTTCGCGATCTCGAACTCGGCGTTGCCGCCGAGGAGGATGTCCGTGCCGCGGCCGGCCATGTTCGTGGCGATGGTCACCGCGCCTTTGCGTCCGGCCTGCGCGACGATCTCCGCCTCGCGCTCGTGGTACTTCGCGTTGAGCACGACGTGCGGCACGCCGTTGCGCTTGAGCGCCGAGGAGAGCGCTTCCGACTTTTCGATGGAGATCGTGCCGACGAGCGAAGGCTGGCCCTTCTCGTGGCGCTCCTTCACTTCCTGCACGATCGCCTCGAACTTCTCGCGCTCCGTACGGTAGACGAGGTCCGCGAGATCCTTGCGGACGTTCGGACGGTTGGGCGGGATGACCACGACGTCCAGCTTGTAGATCTTGTCGAACTCCGCCGCCTCGGTATCGGCCGTACCGGTCATGCCGGCCAGCTTGTCGTACATGCGGAAGAGGTTCTGGAACGTGATCGTCGCGAGCGTCTGGTTCTCGCTCTCGATGCGCACGCCTTCCTTCGCCTCGACGGCCTGATGCAGACCGTCCGACCAACGGCGTCCCGGCATGAGGCGGCCGGTGAACTCGTCGACGATGATGACTTCGCCCTCTTTGACGACATATTCGACGTCGTTCTTGTACAGGGCATGCGCGCGCACGGCCTGCTGAACGGCGTGGAGCATGTCCATGTTCGCCGGGTCGTACAGCTCGATCCCGCCGAGCAGCTTCTCGGCATGCAGCACGCCCTCCTCGGTCAGGACGGCCGTGTGCTGCTTCTCATCGACCTGGAAGTCGGTCTCGGCGATGAGCTTCGGGATGATGCGATCGGCGACGTAGTACTTGTCGACCGATTCCTCGGAGGGGCCGCTGATGATGAGCGGCGTGCGCGCTTCGTCGATGAGGATGGAGTCGACCTCGTCGACGATGGCGAAGACGTGGTCGCGCTGCACCATCTGCTCGAGATCGAACTTCATGTTGTCGCGCAGGTAGTCGAAGCCGAACTCGTTGTTCGTGCCGTACGTAACGTCGCAGCGGTAGGCGACCTGGCGTTCGCGGTCGCCGTGCGGGTTCTGGATGACGCCGACGGTGAGGCCGAGGAAGCGGTAGAGACGGCCCATCCATTCGGCGTCGCGGCGGGCGAGATAGTCGTTGACGGTGACGACGTGGACGCCGCGGCCGGTGAGCGCATTGAGGTAGACCGGAAGCGTGGCGACGAGGGTCTTGCCTTCGCCCGTCTTCATCTCCGCGATCTTGCCGCGGTGGAGCACCATGCCGCCCATCAGCTGGACGTCGAAGTGGCGCATGTTCAGGACGCGTTTGCCCGCCTCGCGGCAGACGGCGAAAGCCTCGGGCAGAAGGTCGTCGAGCGCCATCTGCAGGTCGTCTTTCGCGGCCTTGAGCGTGTATTCGTCGCGCGGGATCTCGCGCTTGGCCGCCTCGAGGGCTTCGACCGCGGGGCGCAGGCGCTCGCGGAACTCGGCCGTCTTCTGACGCAGACCGTCATCGGTCAACGGGCTGATCTCGGGCTCGAGAGAGTTGATCTTTTGGACGATCGGAACCATTTTCCGGACGTCCCGCTCGTGCTTCGAGCCGAAGATGGCGGTGAGTACTTTGTCGATCATGGGGATTCCTCCAGCAACAACGACACCGGCAGCCGCGAGAAAAGGCTCAGCGGGCGGGTGATGGGGCGCGCGGCGTGGCGGCGCCGGCGAGGGGGGTCGTTTCCTGAGCGCGGGAGACGATCGCGGTGCGTTGCGCTCGCGGCTCGCGCACGCGCGCCTCGTGCGCTCCGCTGTCGTCGACTTCACTCTCGACGGCGCGGACGTCCGCAGCGACGACGGCGGAACGCCCGTTCCGCGCGGCCGGCGGCTGCGACACTCCCGAGATCGCCCCGAGGGCAATGGCCAAGACGACGTAGAGATTCATGCGAGCGAAAAGGTTGGCAAGGGTACCAAAAGCGCGGGTCGGGAGGAAAAATGCCGCGAGATTGGAGAGCGGGCGTCCCGCCCGCCGGTCGACGGGCGTCCTCGCCCGGCGACGAACCCTCTCCGAAAGCACGAAGGCGCGACACGAGACGTGTCACGCTTGCGGGCGAGACGCCCGCTCTCCTACCGCGCCAAGGCCGCGAGCCGGTCCAGCGCCAGATACGTCTGATGGCCGAGGAAGAGCGTCAGCGCAAAGTACGCGAAGGCGATCGCGAATCGTTGGCCGAGCGTCACGTCGTAGAAAGTCTTGTCGTCCTTCTCGCGCACGATCGCCGCGTAAACCTGGAACGCAGAGAGGACGAGGATCAGGATCACGAGAGGGTTCGGCTGTTTGATCGTCTTATAGATGAGACCGCCGCCGCCGAGGACCCACATCCACTTCGTGATCGCGCCGGAGATGCGGCCGCCGTCGAGCATGCCGAGGGGGATGAGGTTCAGGAGGTTGAGGGCGAAGCCGATCAGGGCGATCGACAGGTAGAGCGAGTTGCCGGTCCACTTGAAGATCTGCAGCGTCACGAGCGAAGCGGCCGTACCGAAGCAAGGACCGGCGAGGCCGATCTGGGCGTCGTCGTACGCGGTGCGCGGCTGATCCTTCAGCGTCACGGCGCCGCCGATGAACGGGATGAACACCAGGAAGCCGGCGCGCAGGCCTTTGGCCCGGATCACCACCGCGTGGCCGATCTCGTGGATCAGCGTCAGGACGACGAAGCCGACCACGATCCCGACGCGGTGCGTCTGCCAGATGCCGGCCGCGATCGTCACCACGATCGAGCCGCCGGCGATCGCGTATTGCGTCGCGCCGAAGCCCTCGAACGGATTCACGAACAGCAGACGTCCTCGCTCGATGAGGAAGAACGTCATGTCCTTGAGCTTGATGGCCAGCGCGAGGAGGGCGATGACGCTGGCGGAAAGGAATCGCGGAAAACGGCTTCGCCTCGGCACGACCGGCTCGTGCGCCCCGATCTCACCCGATTCCGCTGTCGTGGATTCCATGGAAGTGCGGCGTGATGGAGAACGTCGCTTCGTCACTGATATTTCCGAGGGACACGGTTTGTGTTTTCGCCCTGTTTCGAGATACTCCGCAGCCGTGTCGCAACCCGTCGACGAGCTCCGGGCCCAGCTCCGCGAGCGCGGCTATCTGAGCCACGGCATCGAGCGCTGGTTCGCGCTCGACCCGTGGAGCTCGCGGACGTTCTGGGCCGAATTGGCGACTGTCGCACTGAAAGCCGCCACGCTCATCGCGCTCTTCGGCGCGCTGCCGATGGTGGCGATCATGCTGTTCCGCAATCATCCGCTCAGCGCGTTGGAGACGCTCGAATTGACGGCGCTCTACTTCGCCGCGCGTCTCGTCCTCGCGTTCCTTTTCATCGTGCTGCTCGCGCTGATCCTCAAACGCAGGTCGGACGTCGTGCTCGACACGCCCCGCGCGTTGCTCGGCATCTCATTCGGCGCGGCGGCGCTGATGACCGTCCCGATCGTCGTCTGGTGGTATCGCTTCGACGCGCCGTCGCCAATCGCGGAGCTGGCCACCGGCCTCGCTCTCATCGTCCTCTACTTCCTGATCGCGACCATCGCCATCTCGGCGGCGCTTCTCTCGTTCTCCATCTACGAGTTGCACCGCGTGCCGGCGATTCATCAGCGCCCCCGCGGTACCGCCATGACCATCGCCGCCGCCCTCCTCCTCGGACTCCTCTTCATCCCCGCGTATGCGGCGAAGGAGAAGCCGGCGCAGACGCCGATCCAGGTCGTGACGGCGCCGACTGATGCGAAGGTCGCGCTGGTGGCCGTCGACGGCCTGACCATCGACATCTTCCACTCCCGTCCCGCGCTGGAGCAGGCGTTCCCGACCGTCTTCCCCGTGGCGGAGCTGCCGGCGGAGTCGACGACCGAGCGCTGGGCGTCGATCGGCACCGGCGTTCCGACGGCGTTGCACGGCGTCCGGGCGATCGAAGGTGTGCGCTTCGCCGGCGGCACGCACGTCCTGCAAAGCGTCTCGCGGGCCGACTTCGTGCTGCATCGGTTGGCCGAGGCGATTGGATTGGCGCGACGGCAACCGCTGCCTCCGACGGTGCGCCGGCGCGACTACGTTTGGGAGCTGTTCAACGCGCGCGGCCTGCCGAGCGTGGCGGTGAACTGGTGGACGACGGAGAGCCAGGAGTCGATCTTCACCGCCGCGAAAGGCGACGCCGTGCGCGTCGACGACCTCGCCATCGACAAAGCGCTCGGCTCCATCAGCCAGCATCCGCGCTTCGTCACGGTCTACCTGCCGGCGCTCGACGTCATCCTGAATCGCTTGGAAATGGAACCTGCGGCCCGCCTCGCGGCCTCAGTGCGCGCCCTCGATGGCGTCGACGCGGTGATCAGCACGCTCCAGGCGCGCGGCTACGCAGTGCTGCTCGTCGGCAACAGCGTGATCGCGTACAGCGGGAACCTTCCGAAACGCTCGAACGTCTCGCTGTTCGACGTGGCGCCGACCGCGCTCGCGCTGATGGGCTTCCCCGCCTCGCGCGAGATGCCGGGCACGGCGCTTGTTCCGGAATTGCCGAGAATCGAAAGCCATGGCGTCCGCGCAGCCGCGTCGGCGCCGGCCAAAGTCAACGAGGAGTACTACGAGAACCTTCGCTCGCTGGGGTACATACGATGAGAAAACTGATCGCAGCAGTCCTCACCTTCGCCGCGTCTGCGGCCATTGGCCAGACGCAGCACACGATGACGTTCAACGACCTGATGGCCATCCGCCGCGTCGGCGCGCCGCAGGTCTCGCCGGACGGCAAATGGATCGCGTACGACGCGTCGACCATCGACCTGCCCGGCAACTATCGCCGCAGCGCGATCTACCTCGTGCCGTCGACGGGCGGCGAGTCGAAGAAGATCAGCGACGGCTCGCGCCAGGATGAAGGGCCGGTCTGGTCGCCGGACGGTCGCACCATCGCCTGGGTCTCGAACCAGGCCGGCGGCGCGAAGCAGATCTGGATCTACTACGTCGCCAGCGGCACGACGAAGACGCTCCCCGACCTCGCCGGCGGCGCGTCGAGCCTCCGCTGGACGCCGGACGGCCGTGCGCTCCTCGCCGTCTCCGACGTCTACCCCGACTGCCGCCTCGAAGCCGACTGCGTCGCCGGGAAGAAGCGCGAGCAGGAGGCAAAGCCGACGCAGGCCCGCGTCCTCGACGGCCTGCTCTATCGTCACTGGAAAGCGTGGCAGGAACCGACGCGTTCGCACGTCCTCCTCTACACGCTCGACGGCACCGCGCGGGACATGACGCCGGGCAACCAGGACGCCCCGCCGTTCTCCGTCGGAGGCGGCGACGAGTTCGACGTCTCGCCCGACATCACCGAGTTCGTCTTCGCCCGCAACACGGACGAGCATCCCGAAGGGTCGACGAACAGCGATCTCTTCATCACGCCGGTGACGACCGGGAAAGAGACGATCACCCGCATCACGACACGCACCGGCGCCGACACCAGCCCGCGTTACTCGCCGGACGGCAAGTTCATCGCCTATCGCTCCCAGGCCCGCGCCGGCTACGAGTCGGATCAGTGGGAGCTGTGGATCTACAACCGGGCCACGAAGCAGTCGACGCGCCTCGCTCCGACGTTCCCCAACTGGATCAACTCGTTCGTCTGGGCTCCGGACGGCAAGTCGATCTATGTCACGGCGCCGGAGAAGTCGAAGAACGCGATCTACGAGATCGCCATGGACGGCTCCTTCAACAAGCTCTGGGACGAAGCCTCGGCCGACGCGCTCACGGTCAGCAAAGACGGCCAGACGCTCTACTTCGAGCGCTCGTCGCTGACCCAGCCGGCCGAGATCTGGTCGCTGACGAAAGGCGGCGTGGCGAAGCAGGTCACGCACGACAACGACAAGCTGATGGCGTCGCTGAAGCTCGGCGCGACGGGCGACGTCTGGTACGCCGGCGCGGACAACACGCAGGTGCAGGCCCTGACCGTGAAGCCGCCCGACTTCGACGCGTCGAAGAAGTACCCGATGCTCGTCCTCATCCACGGCGGCCCGCAGGGCGCGTGGAGCGACGCGTGGTCGTATCGCTGGAACCCGCAGATGTTCGCCGCGAAGGGCTACGTCATCCTGATGCCGAACCCCCGCGGCTCGAGCGGCTACGGGCAGAAGTTCGTGGAGGAGATCTCCCGCGACTGGGGCGGCAAGGTCTACGCAGACATCATGAACGGCGTGGACAACCTCACCGCCATGCCCTGGGTCGACGGCTCACGCCTCGGCGCCGCCGGCGGCTCCTACGGCGGCTACATGGTCGACTGGATCCTTGGCCACAGCGACCGCTTCAAGGCGCTCGTGTCGCACGCCGGCGTGTACAACCTGGAGTCGATGTACGGGGTGACCGAGGAGGTTTGGTTCCCGGAGTGGGAGCTCGGCGGGAATCCGTGGGACAACCCGGAGCTGTACGCGAAGTGGTCGCCGAACAAGTTCGTGAAGAACTTCAAGACGCCGACGCTCGTGACGCACGGCGAGCTCGATTTCCGCGTGCCGATCAATCAGGGGCTGGAGCTCTTCACGGCGCTGCAGCGGCGCAACGTGCCGTCGAAGATGGTGTACTTCCCCGACGAGGGCCACTGGATCCTGAAGCCGCAGAACTCGAAGCTCTGGTACGAGCAGGTCACGGCCTGGTTCGACCAGTACGTGAAGAAGTGAAGAATGTAGGGCCGGCTCTCCAGCCGGCCCGATGAAAAAGGTCGCGGCGGGCGACGCCCGCCGCATCCATGCTCGACTGCGGCCGGCTGGAGAGCCGGCCCTACATGCCAGCCGAAGGCTACCGGTTGGCGCCGGTCGGCGTGCCTGTGGTGCTGCCGGTCGTGGTGCCGCCGGTCTCGCCGATGGACGGGCGCGCGACCGTGGACGTGATGCCGACCGCTTCGGCGTACTTGAGGTAGGTGTCGATCGAGGCGATGACGACGCGGGCCTCGACCGTGATCAGGTCGATGCCGACCAGGGAGATTCGAACCCACGCGTCGACGACGATGCCCTTGTCGAGAATGCGATCGAGGACGTCGATGAGACTCGTCCCGCCTGGTGCGCGCTCAACAGCCATGAGTTACCTGCCTTTCGTCTCTGACTCTGACTTCCCGGGAATCGCCGCGAGCTGCCGCTCCAGATCGGCGATGCGTTCCTTGAGTGCGTCGTATTCTTCTGCGCCGCGCAACGCGCGCGCATCGCTCGAATAGAACCGGTCCGAGCGCCACCAGTTGATTCCGATCGCCTCGGCCTTGTCGATCGAGCAGATGACCAGCCGCAGCTGGATCGTGAGCAGCTCGACGTTGGCCAACGAGACTTTCACGTCTCCCGCGACCACGAGGCCTTTGTCGAGAATCTTGTCGAGGATGTCCACCAGCCCTTGTGGCTGGCGCTGAAGGCCTCGATCGTCGATCGCCATGGGGCGTAAGTAGACGCGAAGGCGATGGGAAGGTCAACTGGTTACTGGTTACTGGTTGCTGGTTACTGGCGCTCATGCTGGTTCCAGGCGAAGAGGCGCCAGCAACCAGCAACCAGCAACCAGCTACTAGCAACTCATAACGTTTGAATCGGCCCGAGCTTGAGGTTGAGGTCGTCATCGGAGAGGCCGAAGACGGCCTTCAGCTCGCTCATCTTCTCTTCGAGCTTCATGAGGGCGCTGCCGA
>JAFAVZ010000038.1 GCA_019242175.1 Acidobacteriota bacterium | reverse complement strand
CGCCGCCCTCGCGCGCTTTCTTCAACGCGCGTTTCGTCTCGGCGGCGAAATCGGCCTGCTCGTGAAACAGGTCGGTCTTGACGCTGCTGAAATCCGCCCGGAAGCCGTTGACGAACTCGTACACCGGGCTGTCCGCCGCAGGCTGTTCCCGCCGTGAGATCCGGATCGCCTCGTTCAGCCTGGCCGTGAGTCCGGCGATCGCCGCTTCGACGTTCGTCGGATGACCGTTTTCATCGATGTCATAGGCGAACGAGCGCTCCGGCGCGATGTCGAACGGCAAGCGCTCGGTGCGATGGAAGATCACGACCGTGCTGTATTGGCGCACCGCGTGGCGGATGCCGAGCTCGTAGAAGACGTTCGGATTCGCCGTCGTGAGGTCGGCGATCGCGAACGGGCAGAGCATCAGGCGCTCGAACATCTGCCGATGGATGGAGCCGCCGGCCATCTCTTCGTCGGCCCGGATCGGCGCCAGATCGCACGCCTCGATCGCCGTTCGGATCACGCGCTCGTAGACCGCATCGAAGTCGATCTCCCGCCCCGCCGCGTCCTTCTTTTTCTGGAACGGCATGAGGACGAAGCAGTAGTCGCGAGGCGCGCTCATGCGGAGTAAGGATACGCGCTATGCGATCATCGGGCGGCGATGCATCGCGACCTTTTCCCCATCACCCGCAATCTCGTCTACCTCAATCACGCCGCCGTCGGGCCGCTTTCCGTGCGGGCCTGCGAGGCGATGGAGCGCCACGCGCGCGACCAACGCGACTTCGGCGCGTTGCATTGGCGCGACTGGTACGCCGAATACGACCGCCTCCGCGAGGCCGCAGCGCGCCTGATCGGCGCCGCCGATCCGCGGGAGATCGCCATCCTGAAAAATACGTCCGAGGGGCTTTCGTTCGTGGCCGAAGGATTGGAGTGGGCGGAGGGGGACAACGTCGTGACGACGGCGCTGGAGTTCCCCTCGAACTGGACGCCGTGGAAGCGGCTGGAGCAGCGCGGCGTCGAGGTGCGCGTCGTCCGCGACGTGACGGCCGAGGCGATCGAGGGGCAGATCGACGACCGGACGCGCGTGGTCACGATCTCCTCCGTCGCGTTCCACAACGGCGTGACGGCCGACCTCGAGGCGATCGGGACACTCTGCGCCCGCCGCCGTGTCCTCTTCTGCGTGGACGCCATCCAAAGCCTCGGCATGCTCCCCATCGACGTGCGGCGCGCGAACATCGCCTTCCTCGCCGCCGACGGCCACAAATGGCTGTGCGGGCCGGAAGGCGCGGCGCTTTTCTACGTCGCGGCCGAGCATCGCGAAAAACTACGTCCCGTAGAGATGGGCTGGACGAACATCGACCGCCACGGGAAGTTCCTCGCGACCGGCGTCGAGCTCCTTCCCGACGCCCGCCGCTTCGAGGCCGGCTCGCTGAACACGAACGGAATCTATGGCCTGCGGGCGGCGATCGAGCTGCTGCTGGAGATTGGGATCGAGACCATTGCCGCCGAGGCGCTGCGCGTCGCGAATTTGCTCGCGGATGGATTGGAAGAGCTCGGCTTGAAGCCCGGGGCCACGCGTCCGCTGCACTCCGCGATCGTCGGCGCGACTCCACCAGTTGTAGATGGTCGCGAGCTGATGCGTCTTCACGGCGGGCTCGAAAAAGAGGGCGTCGTCTGTGCGCCGCGCGAAGGCCTGCTGCGGTTTTCTCCCCATTTCTACAACGATGAGAATGACGTCGGGCGCGCGCTCGACGCGTTGCGTACGTTGACCAATCGGTAACCAACCTCCATCATCCAGAAATCATGCTCTTCGTCATCGGATTGATTGCGCTCGCGGCCGGGGTCTTCACCGGGTGGATGGTTGCCGCGCATCGGCAGGGCCCCGAGATTCATCGGGCTTCGGCCGAGCGCGATCTGGCAGTACAGGAACGTCTCAAGGCGGAGCGGGCCACGGCCGACATGCAACGCCGGGTAGAGCTCGCGCAGCAAGCCGCCGCGCGCGCCGAAACGAAAGCCACGGAGGCCGAGCGCGTGCTGGCCAATCACGACCAGATGCGCCAGGAGATCGAGAACGCGTTCGCGAAGCTCGCCCAGCAGGCGGTGCAGGGCGCGACCGAGCGGCTCGTGCAGATGAACGAGCAGCAGGTCGTCGGCGCCGTCGACACGAAGAAGGCGGAGATCGAGGCGCTGCTCACGCCCGTCCGGGAGATGCTCGAAGGCTACCGCGGCGAGATCGTGAAGTCGGAGCAGGCGCGGAACGCCGTGTACGGCGGGCTGCAGGAACAGCTGAAGGCTGTCGTCGACGCGCAACAGGCCGTGCATCGTGAGGCGTCGCGCCTCACGAACGCGCTGCAGTCGCCGACGATCCGCGGCTCGTGGGGCGAGTCGTCGCTCAAGCGCTGCGTCGAGCTGGCGGGCATGGTCGAATGGTGCGACTTCAACAGTCAGCGCACGTTCTTCACGGACGAAGGCCAACGCCTCCGCCCCGATCTCATCGTGCGCCTGCCGAACAAGCGCGTGATCGCCATCGACGCGAAGGTGCCGCTGACCGATTACACGCTGGCCGCGAACGAGACCGACGACGCGCGCCGGCGCGAACATCTCGCGCAACACGTCCGCACCGTGCGCCGCCACATCGACTCTCTGGCGCGCCGCGAGTACCAGGCCTCGATCGGCGACACGCTCGACTTCGTCGTGCTCTTCGTCCCCGGCGAGCACTTCCTCTCCGCGGCGCTCGTCACCGACCCGACGCTCTTCGATCACGCCGCCGACCGCAAGATCTATCTCGCGTCGCCGACCGTCCTCCTGCCGCTGCTGCGCGCCGTCGCCGCGGGGTGGAAG
>JAFAVZ010000268.1 GCA_019242175.1 Acidobacteriota bacterium | reverse complement strand
GCTCGTCGACTCCGGACGGAGCCAGACGCCGGCGATCGGCCAGCCGACGCGCCGCCACGCCGACCCGTAGGCCCACGCCGCCCGCCCGCCGCCCAGGATGCCGAGTGTGAGGGGCGGGGACGTCCGTCGTACACTGCCGTCGTGCATCGCTGGGCCATTCTCGCATTGCTCCTCGTTTCCCTGCCGCTCGTCGCGGCTCCGCCGTCCACCTGCGCCGGCGACACGCCCTACGAGAAAGCGCTGTGCTCCTACCAGCGACGCCAGTTCGCCGAGGCGGAACGGGGGTTCCGGGCGATCGTGGAGAAGCTGGCCGACGAGCCGGAAACCATGCGCTCGATGTACTTCCTCGGCAGAACATTGATGAAACAAGGCCATTACGACGAGGCGGCGACGATCTTCATCAGAATCTACGCCCTCGACGCCCCGTTCTATCGCGAATGGAACTGCGATTTCCTCCTCGGTGAATGCAGGAGGGCGCAAGGAAAAGGCTGATGGCCCAGACGAACTTCGAGCTCCGCCGGAAGCTCCTCCAACTCGAGGCGCTCTACGACGTCGGACGCGCGCTGAACACGCTGCGTCCCGAGGGGGAACTGCTCGAAGAGCTGATGCAGCGGGCCATCTCCGTCCTCGACGCGACCGTCGGCTTCGTCTTCTCCCTCGACGACAAGCTCAAAGTGCAGCAGCTCTTCCCGTTCGGCTTCGAGGCCCCGCCCTCGCCGAACGCGATCCTCAACGAGCCTCCGATCAAGCAGGTGCTCGCGTCGCGCGAGCCGCTTTCCCTCGCCGTTTCGCGCTTTCTGGGCGGACCGGGCAGCGACCTCCTCATCGCCCCGATCATCGCCGGCGACGCCATCCTCGGCATCCTCGGCGTCGGCGGCAAGGAAGAGCGAGGGGCGAAGAGCGGCAGCTTTGTCGAGGACGATCTGCGCTTCCTGTCTTCGCTGGCGGCGATCGGCGGCGCGGCGATCGACAACACGCGCAGCTTCCACCGCCTCGACCTGATGCGCGAGACGCTGGAGGACGAGAACCGCACGCTGAAGGCGCGCATGCTTCGCGAGTACAGCGACCGGCTGATGGTCGGCGACTCGGCGAAGATGCAGCGCGTGATCGACCTCGTCGCGCGCGTGGCCGACTCGCAGGCGAACGTGCTGATCCGCGGCGAGTCGGGGACGGGCAAGGAGATGGTCGCCCGCCTCATCCACGGCAACTCGCCGCGGAAGGACGGGCCGTTCGTCGCGATCAACTGCGCCGCGTTGCCCGAGACGCTGCTCGAGTCGGAGCTGTTCGGCATCGAGCGCGGTGTCGCGACGGGCGTCGAAGCCCGGCCGGGTAAGTTCGAGCTCGCGAAGGGGGGCACGGTCTTCCTCGACGAGATCGGTGACATCCCGATGACGCTCCAGGCGAAGCTTCTGCGCGTGCTGCAGGAGCGCGAGATCGAGAAGCTGGGCGGGCGGCGGCGCATCCCGATCGACGTCCGCTTTCTCTTCGCCACCCATCGCGGGCTGGAGGAGATGATCGAGAAGGTCGAGTTCCGCCAGGACCTCTATTACCGGTTGAAGGTCGTCGAGATCACGCTCCCGCCGCTGCGGGAGCGGAAGGAAGACATCCCGAAACTGGTGCGCTTCTTCCTCGACAAGTACGGCAAACGCGAGGGGCTGAAAGATGTGCGGATCACGCAGGAGGCGCTGCAGAAGCTGATGCGCTATCCGTTCCCCGGCAACGTGCGCGAGCTGGAGAATCTGATCGAAGGCGCGTTGGCGCTGACTGTTGATCCGGTGATCGATCCGGGCGACCTGCTGTTGCCGGAATCGGCCGCTGCTGCCGGAGGCGCGGAGCTGCCGGACGATTTCCCGACGCTCGACGAGCTGGAGGGGCGTTACATCGCCCGGGTGCTGGCCCATACGAAGGGAAACATCTCCGCCGCGGCCAAGATCCTCGGTGTGAATCGCAAGACGTTGTATCGCAAGCAGGAGGATGTGTCCCAAATTGACCCGAACGAGTCAAAATGGGGCATCCACTAGTAAGTGTCTCGAAATGAGAAGCTTACCTTTGTTGCAAACGGCGATTACGAAGAAGTGGGGCGAAATGGGACAAAGCACGGAGCGGGTTCACAACGACCCGATCTGTTGTAAACTCCCCCCGCCCAATGACTTAGGAGGTTCTGAGCTGATCCGGTACGCATGGCAGTCGCGTTGCTCTAAGGACGCCCCGACACATGAGGGGGGCATCCATGAACAACTTCGCAGACACTCGTACCACCAAGCTCGAATCGGCGCTGTCCGCCAACTATCTGTTGCCCGCGTTGCTGGCCGCGAATACGTTCGCGCTGCTGGCGCTGGACCAGATGGGCAGCATCCCGGGCTGGCTGAAGACGGCCGCCGCGCTCTTCCTCGCCTTCTGACCCGTCGGTTCCCCAGGATTCGGTAAATGACGATGACCGCCGAGCGGCA
>JAFAVZ010000219.1 GCA_019242175.1 Acidobacteriota bacterium | reverse complement strand
TCGACGTTTCTCCGCTCCATCAACCGGATGAACGACATCATCCCGGAGGCGAGAGGCGAGGGGACGATTCGCATCGACGGCAAGGACGTCTACGCCTCGTCGACGGACGTCGTCGAGCTGCGCCGCCGGGTCGGCATGGTCTTCCAGAAGTCGAACCCGTTTCCCAAGTCGATCTTCGACAACATCGCCTACGGCCTGCGCCTGGGCGGTACGCGCAACAAGCGGCAGTTGACGGAGATCGTCGAGAAGTCGCTCAAGCGCGCCGCGCACTGGGACGAGGTGAAGGACCGCCTCGACACCAGCGCCATGGCGCTCTCCGGCGGCCAGCAGCAGCGGCTCTGCATCGCCCGCGCGCTGGCCGTCGATCCGGAGATTCTGCTCATGGACGAGCCGGCGTCCGCCCTCGACCCCATCGCCACGGCGAAGATCGAGGAGCTGATCTACGAGCTGAAGGACAACTACACGATCGTGATCGTCACCCACAACATGCAGCAGGCCGCGCGCGTCTCCGACCGCACTGCCTTCTTCATGCTCGGGAAGCTCGTCGAGTACGGGCAGACGAACACGATTTTCATGAATCCTCGCGAAAAGATGACCGAGGACTACGTGACGGGGAGGTTCGGCTGATATGTCACGCCATTTCGACAGAGACATCGAGGAAATCAAAGACCTGCTCCTGCGGATGGGAGCGATGGTCGAGGACTCCATCAACCAGTCGATTCGCGCGCTCCTGGAGCGCGACACGATCATGGCCGAGGAAGTGATCGCCCATGACGACGACATCGACCAGATGGAAGTCACGATCGACCAGAAGACGATCGAGCTGATCGCGAAGATGCAGCCGACGGCGAGCGATCTCCGTTTCGTGGCGACGATCATGAAGATCACGCCCGAGCTGGAGCGGATCGCCGACCTCGCGCAGGACGTCTGCGAGCGCGTGATCGAGCTCAATCGCGAGCCGCAGCTCAAGCCGGTCGTGCAGCTGCCGCAGCTGGCGGAGAGCGCGCAGCGCATGGTGCGCGAGGCGCTCGACTCCTTCGTCCGCAGCGACGCCGCGCTCGCGCGCAAGGTCATCGACGACGACGACATCGCCGATCAGCTCACCGAGGATTCGTTCCGCGCGCTTCTCACGTACATGCTGGAGAACCCGCGCAACATCTCCCCGGCGATCCGCCTCACGTTCATCGGCAAGTACTTCGAACGGATGGCCGACGGCGCCACGAACATCTGCGAGATGGTCGTCTACCTCGTCGAAGGAAAGATGATCAAGCACACCCACGTGCCCGAGGGCCGATGAAGAAGATCGCGCTGATCGAAGACGACGAAGACATCGCGTTCACCCTCCGCCTGAATCTCGAGCGCGAGGGCTACAACGTGACGCACTTCGGGCGGGGACAGGAAGGGCTGCAGGCCGTGCAGCGCGGCGCTGCCGACTTCGTGATCCTCGACCTCAACCTGCCGGACCTCGACGGTCTCACGATCTGCCGCGAGCTGCGCCGCGATCCGCGGACGCAGGACGTGCCGATCCTGATGCTCACCGCCCGTGGCTCGGAGCGCGACCGCATCACCGGCCTGGAGCTCGGCGCGGACGACTACATGGCCAAGCCGTTCAGCGTGCGCGAGCTCGTGGCCCGCGTCGGCGCGGTGTGGCGCCGCGCGCGCACGGTCACGGACGACGTCCGCGATCCGTACGACGACGGCGAGGTCCGCATCGACGACCGCGCGTTCCGCGTGTACCGCCACGGCGAAGAGGTGAAGCTCGCGCGCAAGGAGTTCGAGCTGCTCTGGCTCCTCGTGCGCAATCGCGGCACGGTCATCTCCCGCGACCGCATCCTCTCCGAGGTCTGGCACATGTCGGACGACATCGAGACGCGCACCGTCGACGCGCACATCCGCAACCTGCGCAAGAAGATCGGCGCCGAGCGCATCTCTACCGTGATCGGCTTCGGCTACCGCTACGACCCGCCGCCACGCATCGCCGCCTCATGACCCTCGCCTTCGCTGTCGTGACGAGCATCGCCGCAATCATCGCGGCGATGCTCCTCGTGCAGACGCGCTCCCAGCTGCGGATGTACGCGGCGAGCCACCTCACCGCGAAGCGGGGCATGGACCTCCTCGGAGACATCCCGGGCGAGGTCGATCATCTGCGCGAAGAGCTGCTGCATCAGAACGAAGCGCTCACGATGCAGCGCGACGTTCTGCTCCAAATCCTCAACGGCCTCGGCGAAGGATTGCTCGCCGTCGATCGGCAACGCCGCGTGGTTTTGGCGAATCCGCGCTTCGTGCACATGTTCGGATTGAGCGGTGAATTGATGGGACGCCCGCTCGCGGAAGCGGTGCGCGTGGCGGGCATCTTCTCCGCGTTCGACGCCGCACTCGCCGGCCGCGAAGCCTCGGAGCGTTTCCCCGTGCGGACCGGCGTCGCCGAGCGGCGCATCGAGACGCGCGCGTTTCCGCTGAAGTCGGACGACATCGCCGCCGTCGCGCTCTTCCTCGACGTGACGCGCCTGGAGCGCCTGGAACAGATCCGCCGCGACTTCATCGCCGACTTCTCCCACGAAGTGCGCACGCCGCTCACCGGCCTCAAATCCGCGGTCGACTCGTTCGAGATCGGCGCCGAGCACATGAGCGTCGAAGAGGACCAGCAGCTGCGCCGCATCATGGCCCGCCAGCTCGCGCGGCTCGAACGGCTCGTGAACGACATCTCGGAATTGAGCAACATCGAGTTCGGCGCGATCCCGCTTGAGCGGAGCAGCGTCGATCTCTACTCGCTCGTGCGCGACCTCTGCGAAGACTTCACCGAACGCGCGTCGCAGAAGGGCTTGCGGTTCGACGTTCGCGGCCGTTCGATGCGCGTCTGCGCCGATGCGATGCGCATCCAGCAGGCGATCTCGAACCTGATCGACAACGCCATCAAGTACGGCGGCGCGAACGACACGATCGAGATCGACGTGCGCGCCGAGGGCGATGACGGCGTCGTCACGATCGCCGATCACGGCGAAGGCGTGGCGCCCGAGGAACGGGAACGGATCTTCCGGCGCTTCTATCGCGTCGACAAAAGCCGTTCGCAGGACGTCGCCGGCACCGGCCTCGGGCTGGCCATCACGAAACACCTCGTCCTCCTTCACGGAGGTACCATCGACCTCAACAGTGTGCCGGGCGAAGGGGCGACGTTCATCGTGCGCCTGCCGCTCGTGGTCACGGAGGCTTCATGAGACTTCGGCGTTTTCTCGCCGCACTGCTCCTGGTGACCGCTGCCTGTTCGCGTCGCGAGTCGCCTTCATCCGCTTCTTCGAATGACAAAGGTCCGGCCGATCTCGTGGTGATGTCCGGCTCGGAGAACGAGAGCCTGCAGCCGCTCATCGACCGCTTTGCGCGCCAGAACAACGCGAACGTGAAGGTGAACTATCGCGGGTCGGTCGACATCATGCTCGCGCTCGACGATCCGAATGCGGACGTCGACGCCGTGTGGCCCGCGGCTTCGATCTGGATCGACATGGGCGACGAGCGCAAACGGACGAAGAACGCGGAAAGCATCATGCGTTCGCCCGTCGTCCTCGGTATCAAGAAGTCGCTCGCGCAGCGCCTCGGCTGGGTCGGCAAGGACGTGACCGTGGCGGACATCCTCGCCGCCGCGGAAGGCGGCAAGATCCGTTACATGATGACGTCTGCCACGCAGTCGAACAGCGGCGCGGCGGCGTATCTCGGCTACCTCTATTCGTTCGCCGGCAATCCCGACGCGCTCACGAGCGCGCAGCTGCACGACAACGCCGTGAGCGAGAAGATCCGCCGCCTGCTCGGCACCGTGAATCGCTCGGCAGGAAGCTCCGGCTGGCTCAAGCAGCTCTTCCTCGACAAATACGACCAGTACGACGGGATGGTCAACTACGAGTCGATGATCATCGAGACGAACCGCGAGCTCGTGCAGCAACGCCGCGAGCCGTTGTACGCGATCTATCCCGTCGATGGGTTGGCGATCGCCGATCATCCGCTCGCGTACGTCGATCGCGGCGACGCGAAGAAGGCGGAGCTGTTCAAGAAGCTGCAGGCGTATCTGCTCTCGCCGGACGTCCAGCGCGAGATCTCCCGCAGCGGCCGGCGCGTAGGCGTCGCGGCGCTCGAGGCGAGCACCGCCGATGCCGCGACGTTCAACCCCGACTGGGGCATCGATCTGAAGCGCGTGTTGACTCCGGTGCGGTTCCCGACGCCGGACGTCATCCGCGAAGCGCTCGAGCTCTACCAGACTTCGTTCCGCAAGCCGTCTTTCACCGTCTATTGCCTCGACTACTCCGGCTCGATGCGCGACGCGGGCGAAGACGATCTGAAGGGCGCGATGCGCATGCTTCTCGACCAGCCCACCGCCGGCAAGTTCCTCCTCCAAACCTCGGCGCGCGACATCACGGTCGTGATCCCGTTCAGCGATCATCCGATCGCGCAGTGGAAGGTCGAAGGCAACGATCCGGAGCAGCTCGCCGGGTTGCTCTCACAGATCAATGCGTTGCAGGCCGAGGGGGGGACGGACATCTTCACGCCGGCGATCGACGCGCGCGATCTGATCCACAGCCGCGCCGGACTCGAAGGCTATTCGCCGGCGATCATCCTGATGACGGATGGCAAGTCGGAAGACGGCATGTCGCTCGAAAACTTCAAGCAACGCTGGAACGGATCGGACATCCCGATCTACTCGATCACATTCGGCAAGGCGTCCGACTCGCAGCTCAAGGAGATGGGGCAGATCAGCTCCGGCCGCGTGTTCGACGGCCGCAGCGATCTCGTGCGAGCATTCCGGCAGGCGAGGGGATACAACTGATGGCGAGGGTTTCGCCTCGGAGAGCAGTTCCTGGTTGCTGGTTGCTGGTTGCTTGCGCATCCGCGTTTCAACGCGAAGTCTGGCGAGACCGTTACGAGCAACTGGTAACCCGCAACCAGCTGATGGCGAGGGTTTCGCCTCGGAGAGCAGTTCCTGGTTGCTGGTTGCTGGTTGCTTGCGCATCCGCGTTTCAACGCGCAGTCTGGCGAGACCGTTACGAG
>JAFAVZ010000612.1 GCA_019242175.1 Acidobacteriota bacterium | reverse complement strand
GCCATCTATGTGCCGGCCGACGACCTGACCGACCCGGCCCCGGCGACCTCCTTCGCCCACCTGGACGCCACCACCGTCTTGTCTCGCGACATCGCCGCCCAGGGCATCTTCCCGGCGGTGGACCCGCTGGACTCCACCTCGCGCATCCTGGACCCGCGCTACATCTCCCGGGACCACTACGAGTGCGCGACCCGGATCAAGGCGATCCTGCAGAAGTACAAGGACCTGCAGGACATCATCGCGATTCTGGGCATCGACGAGCTGTCGGAAGAAGACAAGGTCATCGTGTCCCGCGCGCGCAAGATCCAGCGCTTCCTCTCCCAGCCGTTCCACGTCGCCGAGCAGTTCACCGGCATCCCGGGCAAGTACGTCAAGATCGCCGACACGATCCGCGGCTTCCGCGAGATCGTCGAAGGCAAGCATGACGACGTGCCGGAGCAGGCCTTCCTGCTCCAGGGAACGATCGAGGACGTGCTCGAGCGCGCCGAGCAGATGAAGCGCGAGGCGGCGTAATGGCCGACACGCTGCCCACCCGGATCAGCCTCACGGTCGTCACGCGCGAGCGGAAGGTCGTCGACGTCGAGGTCGAGGAAGTCGTCCTTCCCGGCCTCGACGGCGAGCTGGGCATCCTGCCCGGCCACACGCCGCTCCTGGCGATGCTGAAGATCGGGCAGCTGCGCTACCGCGTCGGCAACGCCGTGCACCGGCTGGTGATCTCCTGGGGCTTCGCCGAAGTGCTTCCCGACCGGGTGATCGTGCTCGCGGAGCGCGGCATGCTGCCGGACGAGATCGATCCGGCCGCCGCCGAGCGCGAACGGCGCGAGGCGGAACGGGAGATGGCGTACCTGTCGTCCCACGATCCGGAGTTCGCCAACGTCGAGGCGAAGCTCGAGGAAGCGGTGGCGATGATCAACATTCATCACGGTTGACCTTGTCCATACTGAGTCGCGAAGACGGCGAGGATCTCCGGCAAGCTCCGGGAGATCCTTCGCTCCGCTCAGAATGACAATCGAAACGCCCTAGGTTCGAAAACTGCATGAGCCCGGACCAACCCATGGATCCCTGGCTGGAGCTGTTCGCACGGACGAACCTCGTCCGCAGTGCCGACACCGCGCACGACCTCAAGACGCCGCTCAACGTGGCCGTCCTGAATCTCGAGCTGCTGCGGATGCGCATGCGCAAGCTCCTCGAGACCGAAGATCCGAAGGCCTTCGCCTACATGGCTTCGATCGAAGGCGAGCTGCGGCGGATGGGGCGCATCTTCGACGCGTTCTTCCTCCTGACCGCGCCGCCGAAGAACGAGGAGCCGCCGGAGACGATCGACATCGCGCCGCTGATTCGCGAGACGTGGGATCTCGACACCGAACCGTTCCACGTCGCTGGCCACGAGTCGAGAATCCGCCAGGCGCTGAAGCTGTTCTCCGAGGGAGCTGCGAGCGTTCTCGAGCCGGAGGAGCGGCGCGCCAGCGTCCAGCGCGAAGAGCGTCGACTCGACGTCGTTGTGACCGGGCGCCCGCGCGCCGCCGACTTCGAGATCACCAAGATCTTCAAGTTCTATTACTCCGATCCGGACGGCAATCCGGACCTCTGCCTCGCCAGCGCCAGACTCATCGCCGAAACGTATGGCGGTGAGCTGATCGCCGCGGAGGAAAGTGATAAGGTGTCGATTCGGATCAGTTTTCCGGGAGAAAAATGAAACGACTTCTGATCGTTGACGATGATCGCGCGACGAGCGCGGGCATGGCCGATGTGGTCGAAGAGTGGGGTTACGAGCCGGAAGTGGCGGACACGGTCAAGGCGGGATGGGCGGCGGTCAGCCGGCTCGTTCCCGACGCCGCCATCGTCGATCTGAAACTTCCCGACGGCTCCGGCCTCGATCTGCTGCATCGCGTCAAAGAGCAGTACCCCGACGTTTCCGTCATCATCCTCACCGGCCACGCCACCGTCGACTCGGCCGTCAAGGCATTGAAAGTCGGCGCCGAAGACTACGTCACGAAACCGGTCGATCTGCCTCGCCTTCAGGTCATCCTCAAGACCGTCGAAGACAAGCAGATGATGAAGCAGGAGATCCTCGAGCTTCGTCGTCAGCTCCAGAAGATGGGCGCCCTCGGCCATCTGGTCGGCAAGTCGCCCCGCATGCAGAAGCTCTTCGAAGAGATCGAGATGGTGGCGAACACCGACGCCAACGTCTTCATCGTCGGCGAGTCGGGCTCGGGCAAGGAAGTGGTGGCGAACACGATCCACTCCCTCTCTCGCCGACGCAACAAGCCGTTCATCGCGTTCAACTGCGGCGCCATCTCGCCGACGCTCATCGAGTCCGAGATCTTCGGCCACGAGAAGGGCGCGTTCACGAACGCGATCAAACGCCGCGAAGGCTACTTCGAGATGGCCAAGGGCGGCACGGTGTTCCTGGACGAGATCACGGAAATGCCGATCGAGCTGCAGGTCAAGCTCCTGCGCGTGCTCGAGGAGGGCCGCTTCCGCCGCGTCGGCGGCAACGACGAGATCAACATCGACGCGCGCATCATCGCCGCGTCGAACCGCGATCCCCAGCGCGCGATCCAGGACGGAAAGATGCGCGAGGATCTCTACTACCGCCTCAACGTCTTCCCCATCGAAGTGCCGCCGCTGCGCGAACGACTCGAGGACATCCCGCTCTTCTCCCACTTCTTCCTCCAGAAGCTCAACGAGACGGAGGACAAGAAGGTGGAGAGCATCGACGGGGAGTTCATCGAGGCGCTGCAGCAGTACGAGTGGCCCGGCAACGTGCGCGAGCTGCGCAACGTGATCAACCGCGCGTTCATCATGGCCCGCAGCAACACGCTGACAGTCGAGTGCCTCCCCGACAAGCTCCTCGGCGCGCGCAAACGCCGCTCGCGCAACGCCGTCTCGATCCCTCTCGGCCAGCCGATGGAAGAGGTCGAACGGATCGTGATCGAAGAGACGCTCAACATGACCGACGGCGACCGCCGCAAGACGGCCGAGATCCTCGGCATCTCGTACAAGACGCTCTACAACAAGACGAAGAAGTACAAGAGCGCCGGCGGCGACGGGGACGACGAAGAAGAGGAGTAGGTTCGAACGTAAGGCCGGCTCTCCAGCCGGCCGCAGCAGAGCATGATGGGCCGGCTGGAGAGCCGGCCCTACGTTTCTTGGGCGCAAAATCCACCTCTACTTCCTGTAGCCAACCTCGCTCCCGGACGGGCCCGGTGATATGGTTCCGGGC
This sequence comes from Acidobacteriota bacterium, assembly GCA_019242175.1. Lineage (GTDB taxonomy): Bacteria > Acidobacteriota > Thermoanaerobaculia > Gp7-AA8 > Gp7-AA8 > JAFAVZ01. Next base: position 2,557 of record JAFAVZ010000612.1, on the reverse strand, counting down.
CCTGGCTCCAGAGAGCACCGGAATTTCCGCAGTCTCCCGGCCAGTTTGGGGCGTTCCGCAATGGCCAAGAACCTCGTCATCGTCGAATCTCCCGCAAAAGCGAAGACGATCAACAAGTTCATCGGCAAGGACTATCTCGTCAAAGCTTCCGTCGGGCACGTTCGGGATCTCCCGAAGAGCGAGCTCGGCGTCGACGAAGACACGTTCGAGCCGCACTATGAAGTGCTGGAAGGCAAAGAGAAGGTCGTCAGCGAGCTGAAGGCAGCCGCGAAGAAAGCCGACACCATCTTCATCGCCTCCGACCCTGATCGCGAAGGGGAAGCCATCGGCTGGCACGTCATGAACCTCATCGGCGCCGAGTCGAAGAAAGTCCGGCGCATCCTCTTCCACGAGATCACGAAGAACGCGGTGCGGAAGGCGATCGATCAGCCGACCGACATCGACATGAACAAGGTCAACGCGCAGCAGGCCCGCCGCGTGCTCGACCGCCTCGTCGGCTACAAGCTCTCGCCGCTCCTCTGGGACAAAGTGCGCCGCGGCCTCTCCGCCGGACGCGTCCAGTCGGTCGCGCTGAAGATGATCGTCGACCGCGAGGAAGAGATCAAAGCGTTCCAGCCGGTCGAGTTCTGGACGTTCGCCGCGCGCCTCGCCGCCGGCAATCCGCCGCCTTTCATCGCCAAGCTGACGAAGGTCGCGGGCAAGAAGGCCGACGTCGGAAACGAGAAGGACGCACGCGTGATCGAGGCCGCGCTCAAGAGCGGCAAATTCACGATCGCGGAGATCGCGCGCAAAGAGAAGAAGCAATCCGCCGCGCCGCCGTTCATCACCTCGACACTCCAGCGCGCCGCCTACAACCGCTTCAAGTATCCCGTGAAGCGGACGATGTCCATCGCCCAGAAACTCTACGAAGGCAAAGACCTCGGCAACGACGGCGGCCTCGTGGGTCTCATCACCTACATGCGTACCGACTCGGTGCGCATCTCGGACGACGCGCTCACCGAGGTGCGCCAATATATCGCCGCCAAATATGGTGACGATATCCTCCCGGAAAAGCCGAACGTTTATCGTGTCAAGAAAGCTGCACAGGCCCAGGACGCGCACGAGGCGATTCGTCCTACGTCGCTGGAGTTCGACCCGGAGCGCATCAAGGACCACCTGACGCGCGAGGAGTACAACCTCTACAAGATGATCTGGGACCGTTTCGTCGCCTCCCAGATGAAGCCCGCGCTCTTCGACGTCACGGACGTCGACATCGCGAACGGCCCGTACACGCTCCGCGCCTCCGGCGAAGTCCTCAAGTTCCCCGGCTTCCTCGCCGTCTTCCAGGAGACGGGTGGCGAAGACGAAGAAGACGAGGAGAAGAAGGACGACAAGGCCTTGCCCGCGATGACCGAGGGCGAGGTGCTCGATCTTCAGAACCTGGAGACGAAGCAGAACTTCACCCAGCCGCCGCCGCGCTTCACGGAAGCTACGCTGGTGAAGGCGCTCGAAGAGAACGGCATCGGGCGGCCGTCCACGTACGGCACGATCCTCACCACGATCCAGACCCGCGACTACACCTACAAGCACGAAGGGAAGTTCTTCCCGACGCAGCTCGGCATGGTGGTCATCAAGCTGCTCAAGCAGTCGTTCAGCAACATCATCGACGAGCGGTACACCGCCGATCTGGAGCTGAAGCTGGACAACGTCGAAGACGGCGAGCGCGAGTGGAAAGACCTCATGCGGGAGTTCTCGCACGAGTTCAACGGCGATCTCTCCCGCGCCGAAAAAGAGATGACCGAGGTGAAACGGAGCGGGCTGGAGACCGACGAGGTCTGCGCGAACTGCGGCTCGCCGATGGTCATCAAGTTCGGCCGCTTCGGCGAGTTCCTCGCCTGCACGAACTATCCGGAGTGCAAGACCACGAAGGAAATGCCGAAGGGCGACGCCGCGGAAGTGGCGGAAGGCGACGAGCAGGTCATCTGCGACAAGTGCGGCAAGCCGATGCAGCTCAAGCGCTCCCGCTTCGGCCAGTTCTACGCCTGCACCGGCTATCCCGACTGCAAGAACACGAAGGACCCGCGCCTCATGAAGGCGAATCTCCCGACCGATCCGCAGCCGCCCTGCGAGAATTGCGGGAAGGAGATGGTGCTCAAGTCCGGCCGCTACGGCCCGTTCTACAGCTGCTCCGGCTACCCCGACTGCAAGACGATCCGCAAGATCGGCCGCGGCGCATCCACGCCGCCGAAGCCGACCGGCGTGAAGTGCCCGAACTGCAAGGAAGGCGATCTCGTCGAACGCCGCTCCCGCCGCGGGATCTTCTACAGCTGTTCGCGGTACCCGAAGTGCGAGTTCTCGCTGAACAACCGCCCCGTCGCCCGCGAGTGCCCGAAGTGCCACGCGCCGTACCTCCTGGAGAAGGAGACGAAGCGCGAGGGCCACATCGAGTACTGCAACAACCCGGAATGCGACTACCGCGCACCGGTGTCGGACGCAAAAGCCGCGAACGAATGAACGCTGCCTAACGTGGGTGCGGGCTTCAGCCCGCACCAGGACCGGCTGAAGCCGGTCCTCACGT
>JAFAVZ010000533.1 GCA_019242175.1 Acidobacteriota bacterium | reverse complement strand
AGCGGCTGAATCGGCAGCACCTGGCTTGGTCTCGACGCCGGGAGCTGCGTTACGCCTCCTCGACATAGTCCCCGCTATGCCTGCGTCGGAGCGCCTTGCTCTCGACGCCGATCCCTGCGCCATCTGCTACCGCTACAACCGCTAAAGGCCACTCGTACGCTCGAGCATCAACGCGGTGAGGTCGTCCTCGATGCGGATGCCGGGCGTCGCGCGCAAAGCGGCGATGAGCGCATCCACGTCGCGCGCCGAACGGGCGAGCGACTCCACGCGTTCGTAGCCGACGGGTGCCTCGTTCACCGTCGCTTCCGGCAATCCATCCGAGAACGCGAGCAGGCGATCGCCGGGCGCGAGCCGGATCGAGGTCGCCGCGTAAACCGACGAACGCCGCGCGCCGAGCGGGAAGCGATCGCCGCGGAACGCGAGCGTCTCGAGCGTGCCGTCGGCGCGCAGCAGGTACGGGTCGGGCATCCCGGCGTTCACGATCTCCGCGTCGCCTGTCGCCGGATCGAAGCGCGCGAAGAGCATCGCCACGAACTCCCGCCGTTGCAGCTGTTCGCACAGGCTCTCGTTCAATGCGCGCATCACGTTCGCCGCGCCGCCGGTCGATGCGAGGAACGGCAACATCGCCTTGCACGTCGCCATGATCAGACTCGCCGCGATGCCTTTGCCGGAGACGTCCGCCGCGGCGATCGCCACCGCGCCGTCGGCCAGGCGCACCACGTCGTAGAAATCGCCAGCCACGATGTGCGCGCCCTGCGTCCGGGCCGAGATGCGATAGCCGTCGCGTTCGATCTCCGCCGGCGGCAGCAATCGCTGTTGCACGGCGCGCGCGATCTCCAGCTCCTTCTCCGCGAACTCGTGCTCCTTCAGGCGGGCCATCGTCGCCAGCAGCCGGTCGTTGCGTTTGCGGTTGTGATGGAGGATCAGCCCCATGACGACCGAGATCACCGCGGTGATGCCGAGCGCGTAGAAGAAGTGGTAAGAGCCGACGTCGAAGTCGTTGTCGCTGAGGCCGAAGAGCGCGCCGACGATGGCGAGGCCTCCGAAGTAGCCGATCCAGCCGCCGACCATGTAGAGCATCGTGCGGAACAGCACCGCGATGCGGCTCTGCTCGATGGCCCAGCTCAGCATCGTCTCCAGAACGCGGGCGCCGAGCATGACGGCGCTGGCGAGGATGACATTGCGGACGTACGTGCGAAGCGGTTGGGGATGGCCGAGGCCTCCGCTTTCGATCGCGGTGAGGATGCAGCCGAGGGCGGCGGCGATCAGCGCCTCGCGGCCCGCGTCGCCCCACGACCGCCACCCGTATGTGCGCCGCGCGCCGTTCATCATTGCGGTTACGAGTCTAGCGGAGGCGGGTTGCGTACAATCGCCTGGCGTGCCCACCCTTCTCTTCACCGGCTACCCTGGCTTCCTCGGCACGGAGTTGCTGCCCCGGCTGCTCCGACGCGATCCGGAGGCGAACGCCGTCTGCGTGGTGCAGCCGAAATTCGCGGCGCTGGCGACGGAGCGGATGCTGGCCAGCCCGTTCGCGAGCCGCATCCGTCTCGTCGAAGGCGACATCACCCAACCCAACCTCGGCATCCGCGCCTCGATCCCCGAGGTGGCCGAGGTTTATCACCTCGCGGCGGTTTACGACTTGATGGTCTCGCGCGAAGTCGGCATGCGCGTGAACGTCGACGGTACGCGCAACGTGCTCGACTTCGCGGCCGCGTCGCCCTCGCTACGGCGCGTGCACTACGTGTCGACGTGCTACGTCAGCGGCGCGTACGACGGCGTGTTCACCGAGAACGATCTGGAGAAGGGGCAGACGTTCAACAACTTCTACGAGGAGACGAAGTACCTCGCGGAGCTCGAGGTGCGGAGGCGCGGACTGCCGGCGACGATCTACCGTCCGGCGGTCGTCGTCGGCGACAGCACGACCGGCGCGACGCAGAAATTCGACGGCCCGTACTTCGTGATCCAGTGGCTGTTGCGCCAGCCGCGCATTGCCCTGCTGCCGGTCGCGGGACGGCCGTCCCGATATCGGTTCAATGTCGTGCCGCGCAACTTCATCGTCGATGCGATCGAGACGCTGAGCGCGCGCGCCGACTCGTTGGGCAAGACCTATCAACTCGCCGATCCCGAGCCGCTCACCGTCGACGAAACGATCCGCGCGGTTGCTGTTGCGACAGGACGCACGGTCATCCGCGTGCCGCTCACGAAAGGCATGGCCAAGGTCGCACTCGATCACGTGCCGGGGGTCTATCGGCTGATGCGCATTCCTTCCGCGGCCGTCGACTACTTCGTCCATCCGACGACCTACGACACGACGAACGCGCGCCGTGACCTCGGGCAGCCCGTGCCGCGACTGCGCGACTACTTGCCGCGCCTCATCGAGTTCGTGCGCGCGCATCCGGAGATCGGCTCGCAAGCGATGGCGTGATTGACATCGAAGTAGGCGCCGACTACCGTGACTTTCCATTCTTGAGCGAGTGAAAAAGGAGACGGATGACTCGCCTCTCGATCCTCTCTGCCCTCCTGCTGTTGGCCGTCGTTCCCCACGCAATCGCCGATTGCGCGCTGACGTGCCCGGCGAACGTCACGCAATCGAATGACCCGAATCAGTGCGGTGCGGTGATCACCTATCCGGCGCCGACCGACAACGGCCAATGCGGCACCGTCACCACCGACTTCCCCTCGGGATCCTTTTTCCCGGTCGGCACTACGACCGTGCACGTGACGTCGACGTCCGGCTCGTCCTGCCAGTTCAACGTGACCGTGAACGACACACAGCCGCCGGCGATCACCTGCCCGGCGAACATCACGACGTCGAACGATCCGAACCAGTGCGGGGCCGTCGTGAACTATGAGGTACCGCAGGCGAGCGACAACTGTCCGAACACCACGGTGCAGACGAGTTTCCCCTCCGGCTCGTTCTTTCCCGTCGGCACGACGACCGTCACGGTCACCGCGCAGGACGCGTCTGGAAACACGGCCAACTGCAACTTCACCGTGACGGTGAACGATACGCAGCCGCCGGCGATCACCTGTCCGGCCAACCAGACCGTGAACGCGACGGGGCCGAGCGGTGCGGTCGTCAACTACGACGCGCCGGAGGTGACGGACAACTGCCCCACTCCTCAGCCCACGACGTGTTCGACACCATCGGGCAGTACGTTCCCGGTCGGCACCACGACCGTGCAATGCACGGCGCACGACGCGGCCGGCAACAGCGCGAGCTGCAGTTTCCAGGTCACGGTGAACCCACCGTTCGTTCCGGCGACTTCGCCCTGGCTCCTCGTCCTCATGCCGCTCACGATGGCCGTTCTGGGCTGGGTCGCTCTACGGTTCCGTTGAAAAACGTAGGGCCGGCTCTCCAGCCGGCCCGATGTCCGACGCTGGGCCGGCTGGAGAGCCGGCCCTACATCCCGCCCTACGGTTCCACTTCTTCCCAGATCTTCACGTCTTTGCTCTCGCGCAGGAACAGCGAGCCGACGATGAACGTCAGCAGCGCGACGCCGATCGGGTACCAGAGGCCGGCGTAAATGTGGCCGGTCTTCGCCACGACGGCGGTCGCGATCAGCGGCGTGAAGCCGCCGAACCAGCCGTTGCCGATGTGGTACGGCAGCGAGAGCGACGTGTAGCGGATCTTCGCCGGGAAAGCCTCCACGAGGAACGCGGCGATCGGGCCGTAGACCATCGTCACGAACAGCACCTGGATGAACACGAGGAACGTCAGCATCACCGGATTCAGCGGCGACGAGTACGCCTTCATCGCCTGATAGATCGGGTAGTAGCCGATGGCGGCGATGAGGTTGCCCGCCATCATGATCTTCTTCCGCCCGAAGCGGTCGGAGAGCGCGCCGAACACGATGAAGAACGGCGTCCCGAGCGCGAGGGCGACGGCGACGATGATGTTCGCCATCACGAAATCGACCTTCAGCACCTTCTGCAGAAAGATGAGCGAGTAGAACTGGCCCGTGTACCAGACGACGGCCTGCCCGGCCGCCGCGCCGAAGAGCACGAGGAGGATCACCTTCCAGTTCTTCCCGCTGCCGAGGCTGTCGCGGATTGGCGCCGCGGACGTCTTGCCTTCCGACTTCAGCTTCGAGAAGAGCGGCGACTCCTTCAGCCGCAGACGGATGTAGAGCGACATGCCGACGAGGAGGATCGACAGAAGAAACGGAATCCGCCAGCCCCACTCTTTGAAGTCGGCTTCCGGCATGGACAGACGCACGGCGAGGATGACGCCGAGAGAGGCGAAGAGGCCGAGGGTGGCGGTGGTTTGGATGTAGCTCGTGTAGTAGCCGCGTTTGTGGTCGGGCACGTGCTCGGCCACGTAGACCGCGGCGCCCCCGTATTCGCCGCCGAGGGCGAGGCCCTGGAGGAGGCGGAGGGCGACGAGGATGAGCGGCGCCGCGATGCCGATCTTCGCGTAGCCGGGGAGGAGGCCGATGAGGAACGTCGCGCCGCCCATGATGAGGAGCGTCACGAGGAACGCGTACTTGCGGCCGACGAGATCGCCGACGCGGCCGAAGACGAGCGCGCCGAACGGCCGCACGGCGAAGCCTGTCGCGAACGTCGCGAGCGTGAGCAGAAACGCCGCGGTAGGATCGCCGGCCGGAAAAAACCGTTCGGAGACGATCGCCGCGAGGCTGCCGAAGAGATAGAAGTCGTACCACTCGATCATCGTGCCCGCGGCGGAGGCGGCGATGACCTTCCAGACGCTCTCGTTTTGCTGCATGAGGAGATGATACGGGTTACTGGTTGCTGGTTGCTGGTTGCTTGCGCCTCAGCGCCTGGAACGCGCAGCCGCACGAGTAACCAGTAACCAGCAACCAGCAACCGCTACGCCGGATACGGATAGCCCGCCGCCAGCGCCTCCTCGAGCGTCGCGTCGTGCTTGTAGATGTCCTCGAAGAAGAAGACCTGTCCGTCGTCCTGCACCGTCGCCGTCGTGTAGATGATCAGGATCGGGATCGGCTGCTTGATGTTCACCACCGTCGGTTCGCCGGTGCCGTTCATCGCCGACTTGATGCGGTCTGGCGTCCACTCCGGCTGGTCGCGCAGCACCCACGATGCGAGGCCGGCGGGGTCGGCCACGCGGATGCAGCCGTGGCTGAAGTCGCGTCGGGAACGGTCGAACAGCGTCTGCGCGGGCGTGGAGTGGAGGTAGACGTTGTTCTCGTTCGGGAACATGAACTTCACGAGGCCGAGCGCGTTCGAGGCGCCCGGCTTCTGGCGGACGCGGTAGTCGCCGGAGCGGAGATGCGCGAGGCGCGCGTCGTCGACCGTCGCGCCGACCACGCGGTCGTTCGCGTCGACGATCTCGTAGTTGTTGCGCGCGAGGTAATCGCGATCGCCCTTTTCGAGATGGGGCACGATCTCGCCGCGCTGGATGTTCGGCGTGACGTTCCAGTAGGGGCGGAAGACCACGTACTTCATCTCGTCTTCGAAGATCGGCGTCTGATGGTTGTAGGCCTGGCCGACGACGACGTTCATCTTCACCGCCGTCTTGTTGTCCGGGCCCCACGCGCGGAGCGTGAACTCCGGCACGTTCACGATGATCGGCGGCGCCGGAAACTGCATCGGCGCCCAACGCCAGCGCTCCAGGGCCCACTGGATCTGGCGGACGCGATACGCCAGCGGTACGTTCAGCGCGGCGAACGTCTTGTCGCCGATCGTGCCGCCGCTCTCGAGGCCGTGGCGCGCCTGGAAGCGTTTCACGGCGGCGACGAGCGCGCCGTCATACACGCCGCGCGATTCGTCGAACGTCGCATCCGCGGGCATGTCGCCGACGCGGCGCATCATCCGAGCGAGCTGCGCGACGCCGGCATAAGCGGCGCCCGGCTTCACCGACTTCACAGTCGGCAACGCCTTCTCCGTCGCGGCGTCGGCGGCGTAGCGGCGATAGTCGGCGAGCGCCTGTTGCAGGCGGCGGTATTCGTCGTATTGCGGCTCGATGTCCGAGAGCGCGGCGGCCGGGTCCTTCGACACCGAGACGTCGGCGAGCCGCGTCGGCAGGTAGTACTTC
>JAFAVZ010000217.1 GCA_019242175.1 Acidobacteriota bacterium | reverse complement strand
GCGCGCAGCTCGTCGGCCGCGGGCGGCACGTTGAAGTCGCCCACGAGGACGTGCGGCGAAAAGCCTTGGGCGGTGATGTCGCCGAGGCGGGAGATTTGGGAGAGGCGGGCGTTGCGGAGGAGACGCCCCCACGCCGCGAGATGGGTCGCGAAGAACGCGAAGCGGAAGCGATCGATCGTGATGTGGGCTTCGAGGAGCGAACGCGGTTCGCCGGAGCCGGGCAACGGATGCACGAGCGACTCGGTAATGGTGCCGCGGGTCAGGATGGCGTTCCCGTAGTCGCCGCCCTCCATCGCGCAGGAGCGGCCGAACGCGACTTTCAGGCCGGTCATCGAGGCGATGCGCTCCGCCTGATCGATGGGCGATTGCCGGGTCCGGCAATGCACCTCCTGCAGGCCCACGACGTCGGGCGCCGCGGCGGCGATCGTCTCGGCGATCTTGGGCACGTGATCGGCCCGTTTCGCCGCCGCGTGGCCCTGAATGTTGTAGCTCATCACTCGCAACTGCATACGACGGCAGAGGTGTATGCTCGGGCTGTGCCGGCCGCCGCTGATGCTCGCTGATCTCGACTCCCTGCTCCGGGAGCGCGGCCTGGAGGCCATCATCGTGCCGATGCACGAGGCGATGCATCCCGCGTTTCGCTGGCTCAGCCGCGGCGCGAAAGTCACCCGCGGCTACGCGGTCAAGCTCGTCGATGCGGAGCCGGTTCTCATCACCTATCCGATGGAGCGCGACGAAGCGGCCGCGACCGGATTGACCGTCCGTTTAGCGCAGGAGCTCGAGAGCGAGCGCATCTTCCGCACCGCGACGAGCGCGGCGGCGGCTTACGGCGAGTTCTTCGACATCCTCCTGCGCGAGCTCGGCGCGCGCGAGTCGGTCGCGTTCTTCGGCAACGCGCCCGTGCATCTCTATCTCGCCATCGGCGAGGAGATGACGCGGCGCGGATGGCGCGTGCATCGCGGCGGCGAAGACCTCGTGCAACTCGCGCGCAAGCGGAAAGATGCGCACGAGATCGAGGCGATCCGCTCCGTCGGCGCGCGCACCGAAGAAGTCGTGGACCTCGTGCGCGACGCGTTGCGGACGCGGAGCGCGAAGAAGATCGGCGACCTGAAGGAGCTCGTCTCGTTCGAGATCGCGCGCCGCGGGATGTTCGAAGACCACGAGACCATCCTCTCCCATGGCCGCGATGCCGGCGTGCCGCACTCGCGCGGCAATCCGAACGACGTCATCCGCGACGGCGTCCCGATCGTGCTCGACATCTTCCCCGCCGATCGCGCGAGCGGCTACTTCTTCGACCTCACCCGCACGTTCTGCGTCGGCGCGATTCCAAGCGAGCTGCGCCAGCTGCACGCTCACGTGCTCGAAGCGTTCGAGCTCGCCCGCGATCGGATGGAGCCCGGCACCACGGCGTCGTCCTATCAACATCTCGTTTGCGACTTCTTCGAGATGCGTGGCTATCCGACGACGCGCTCCCAACCCGCCACGCACGAAGGCTACGTCCATGGCCTCGGCCACGGCGTCGGACTCGACATCCACGAGCGGCCGTCGTTCTCGATCCTCTCGTCGAACGCCGATCGCATCGAAGTGGGCGACATCGTCACGATCGAGCCCGGCCTCTACTTCCCCGACCGCGAGATCGGCGTGCGCATCGAGGACACGTTCGTCGTCACCGCCGACGGCGTCGAAACGCTGTGCCGCGGCGCCTACGGGCTCGAGCCATGAAACGCGCGCTCGGCATCGCCGCCGTCGCGCTGCTGGCGGCCGGCGCGTTCGAGCCGTTCTACCTGCGCATGTTCTTCGCCGATCGTGCGCGCATGAACGCGGCGTTCACCGAACTGCCGTACTCGAAGGCGCCGGGCTTGCGCCGCTTCTATGCGGATGTGAGCCAGCGGACGCCGCTCGGATCGCGCGTGGCGATCGCCGCGCAGTGGATGCGTTGGGAGGGCGGCTACGAATACGTCTACGCGCGGGCGATGTATCCGCTCGCGGGTCGCGACGTGATCGCCCTCGTCGGTCCGGACGACGCGCCGCGACCGCTCGGCGACGCGGAATGGATCGCGGGGTATCGGAGCGAGCCGCACGTCGACGGATTCACGACGGTGTGGCGCAGCGAAGACGGAACGCTCTTGCGGAGAACGCGGTGATCGCCGCGCTCCTCGTCATCCTCGCCGCCACCCTCCTGGGCATCCCCGTCGCGGGCAAGCGCCTCGGCCTCGCATTCGTGATCGGCCTCGCCGCCTGCACGTTGATTCTGATGATTCCGATTCCGTGGTCGCGCACCTGGCTGGCGATCGCGTATCTCGTGCTGCTCGCCGTCGGCTGGACGATGCGCCGGCCGCGCTTCGAAAGGCCGCGCAAGCCGGACGCGATCGTGCTCGTGCTGCTGGTCGTCGGCGCGATCGAGCTGACGGGCTACATTCTGCTCGCGACCGTCGCGCCGCTCTGGGAGTTCGACTTTCTCTCGGACTGGGGACTGAAGGGACGCGTGTTCGCGCTCGCGCACGGCATCGACTGGACGTTCCTGCAGCACGCGACTTACCGCGCGACGCACGCCGACTATCCGCCGATGATCCCGCTCGCGTTCGACCTCGTCGCGATCGTGAACGGCGCGTGGGACGACCGCGCGATCGGACTGCTCTATCCCGCCTTCGCGGTCGCCGGCGCGCTGATCGCGTACGGCGCGGCGCGCGAAGAAGTCGGCGAGCGATGGGCGGCGCTCATCGCCGTGATCCTGCTGCCGCTTTGCGCGACGCCGTGGATCGGCCTCGCGGACGGCCCGTTCGCCATCGCCGTCCTCGGCGCCATCGTGCTGATCCGGAAGGATGAGGTGGCGCTCGGCGCCGTGCTCGCCGGATGCGCGGCGCTGATGAAGAACGAAGGCTTCGCCCTGATCGTGGCGCTCGCGATCGCGATGGCATTCGCGAAGAAGAAGCCGTGGCGGCTCTGGCCAGCGGTGGCCCTCGCGCTGCCGTGGATCGTTCTCAAACGGTTGCACGGCATCGAAGGCGACATCGGGCAGGGCTCGTTGCTGACGCGGGTCTTCGAGCGGCTGCAGGCGCCGGGCGAGATCGTGCGGCTGCTCGGCACGTACGCGCCGCATCGCTGGCTGCTCTGGGTCGGACTCGCACTCGCGTTGGTGCTGGTGGGCAAACGGGAACGGTTCGCGGTGACGACGCTCGCGCTGCAACTCGCGGCCTACATCGCCGTGTATTTCGCGACGCCGCACGACGTGACGTGGCACATCCGCTGGTCGTGGGAGCGCCTCGTGACGCACGTGTGGCCGGCGCTCGCGTTCGTGCTGCTCGTCGCGCTGACCAAGGACAGAAATGTAGGGCCGGCTCTCAGCCGGCCGCAGTAGGGAATGATGCGGCGGACGTCGTCCGCCGCGACCGTTCTTCATGGGCCGGCTGGAGAGCCGGCCCTACGTTCGACGCAAAAAGAAAACGAAAGGGAGCGCCTCGTGACGCACGTGTGGCCGGCGCTCGCGTTCGTGCTGCTCGTCGCGCTGACCAAGGACAGAAATGTAGGGCCGGCTCTC
>JAFAVZ010000203.1 GCA_019242175.1 Acidobacteriota bacterium | reverse complement strand
GGCTTTCCTCGAGGCGGCGAAGGTGACCGGCATCGTGGTGACGACGATCTGATCCCGTTCTGATCCCGTTCGATCCGGCGAGCGGTGCGCGGGCGTCTCGCCCGCCGGCCTGCGGCACGGCTTCGACCCTCGCTACAGTCGTTTTCCGCCGGACGCGGACGTCCGGCGGCCGCGGGCGAGACGCCCGCTCACCGCTCGACGGAGCGACGGGCCAGAACGGTCTCAGTCAGGCCGCGGCTTTCCTCGAGGCGCGAAGGTGACCGGCATCGTGGTGACGACGATCTGATCCCGTTCGATCCGGCGGCGTACGTGGATACGTTGCTCGAGTAGGTGCGCGGGCGTCTCGCCCGCCGGCCTGCGGCACGTCTCGTGCCGCGGCTTCGAGCATCGCTACAGTCGTTTTCCGCCGGACGCGGACGTCCGGCGGCCGCGGGCGAGACGCCCGCTCACCGCTTCCGCGCCGCGGCGCTCGTCCCGGCGCGGAGCTCGCCCTCTTCCAGCTCGAGATCCGTACGCTTCGGCGCGTCGCCCATCTCGCCGCGGTACACCTTCTCCGCATCGGAACGGTCGAGATGCGAGTACACGGTATTGCCCGGCTCCACGACGATGTTCGGCCCGTGATCGCACAGATCGAGGCAAGACACGCGGCAAATGCGCGCGACGCCTTTGCGACCCATCTGCTTGTTGAGGTCCTTCAGCTCCGCGGCAATCACCTCGCCGCGATCCTTCCCGTGGCTGTCGTTGTTGCAGCGATCGCCGATGCAGACGAGGAACAGTTTTTCGAATGGATAGTTCACGAGGGGGCCACGAACTTCTTGCCGGCGTCGAGCAATTTCTTGAGGTCCTTGGGGCTGCAGGCTTCGGCGTAAAGACGCGCGACCGGTTCCGTTCCGGAGAGCCGGAACAGCAGCCAGGTCGAGCTGTCGATGATCAGCTTCACGCCGTCGATCGTATTCACTTCGCGCACCTTCCAGCCGTCGAGCTCCGACGGTGGATTCGCGAGCTTGGAGGCGAGCGTGTCTTTCAGTTGCGGCGTCAGCTTCATATCGACGCGCTTCGAATAGAAGTAGCCGAACTCCTCGTACATTTCTTCGGTGAGGTCGTGCAGCTTCTTGCCCGTGCGCGCGACCATCTCGGCGACGAGGAGGCAGGCGAGGATGCCGTCTTTTTCCGGCAGATGGCGGCGCATCGACATGCCGGCCGATTCTTCGCCGCCGAGGGCGATTTTGTCTTCGAGAATGAGCTCGCCGATGTACTTGAAGCCGACCGGCGTCTCGTACAGCTGCACGCCGAGCTTCTTCGCGATTGCGTCGATGAGGTGCGTCGTCGCGACGGAGCGCGCGAGCCCGCCTTCGATGTTGCGATAGCGCTTGAGGTAGAGCGCGAGGAGGGCGATGACGACGTTCGGCGAGACGAAGCGATTGCGGTCGTCGATGATGCCGAAGCGGTCGGCGTCGCCGTCGGTGGCGAGGCCGAGGTCGAACTTCTCGTTCAGGACGATCTTGCGCAGCTCGCCGAGGTTCTTCTCGTTGCACTCGGGGGAGAAGCCGCCAAAGTACGGGTCGCGATAGTTGTGGATGATCTTGACCTCGACGCCCGACTCGAGGAGGAAATAGTCGAGGTAGTCGCGCGAGGTGCCGTAGAGGGAGTCGATGGCGATGCGCAGGCCGCTCTTGCGGATCGCTTCGACGTCGACCTTCTGGCGCAGTCCTTCGAGATAGCGGTCTTTCGGATCGATGGTCTCGATCAGCTCGCCGCGCTCGTAGACGTCGTGGCGCTCGTTGCGCTCGGCGACGGAGTGGATCTCGGCCTCGATCTGCTTGGTGACTTCCGGCAGGGCCGGCGCGCCGTTCGCGGTCGAGAATTTGAGGCCGTTGTATTCGGGCGGGTTGTGCGACGCGGTGAAGTTGATCGCGCCCATGGCCTTGCGCCGGACGGTCTCGAAGGAGACGCAGGGCGTCGGGACGTCGCGGTTGCAGAGGAAGGCCTGGATGCCGTTGAAGGCCAGGATCTTCGCCGCCTCGGAGGCAAATTTCTCGGAGAGGAAGCGCGTGTCGTACGCGATGATGACGCCGCTCCCTTTTTGCCCCGATTTCTTCAGGTAATTCGCTACGCCCTGGGTGGCCACGCGGACGTTTTCGAAGGTGAAATCTTCACCGATGATGCCCCGCCAACCCGATGTCCCAAACTTGATCATGTACGCCCTCTCTACGGCCTGCAGACAAGGGGAGGAACGTTAGCACAAGGCGGGCCGACGGCGGCCTGCCGCCCGGGTTGCGCTGCGCTTCGCTTTCTGTCGCCTGCTCCCCGCTGCGCGGTTCCCCGGCCTTCGGGATACCACCCGCTGCTCCGGCGCACTCAGGACTGACCGCCACGTCCGCCGCCCTCACACCCGCGCCCGGCCCTCCCGGCCGGCCCACCACACCGTCCCCCCTCCCGCCGTCCGCTCCTGCGTGCCACCACCGCCTCGCCGCCACCGCCCCCGGCCGCCCTCCGCTCCTCTGCGCCACCACCGCCTCGCCGGCTTCCGCCCTTCGCCACCGGCGTCGTGCCGCCGCCTCGCCGGTCCCCGGCTTCGCCCTTCGCGCCGCCCCGCCGCCATCCGCCACCCCGCTATTGGGCACCGTTACGCCCGCGCCGCCGCACTCCCCATCGTCGCAAAGCTGTTCAGCTGGCTCGTTTTCCGCAATCATGCGCGGCAGCAACATGTCCGAACGGCCGGTCATCCTCATCGCGGACGACAACGAAGACGTGGTCGCCCTGCTGCGAAGCTTTCTGAAGCCGCTCGACTGCGAGATCCTCACGACGCGCGACGGTGAAGAAGCGCTCGTCGTCGCCCAGACCCGACTGCCGGCCGTCGCTCTTCTCGACGTGATGATGCCGAAGCGCAGCGGCTGGGAAGTCTGCCAGGCGCTCAAAGGCGTGCAGCGGACGGCGGGCATCGCGGTCGTTCTCGTCACCGGCCGCGGCGAAGTCAAGGATCGGCTCACCGGTCTGCAGGTCGGCGCGGACGACTATCTGGTCAAGCCTTTCGACCGCGACCAGGTCGTGAACCGCATCCGCGCGCTGCTCGAGCGGAAGCCGGACCGCCGCGGATCCGAGCCCGCGACGCGCAGCGAGAACGTCGTGTTCGATCGCACGACCTCGCTGCCGACCGTTCCGATCATCCTCGACCGGCTGAAAGAGCTGCTCATCGAGCAATCCGAGCTCGGCATCGTCTTCGTCGACATCGAGCAGATCGAGTCCATCGAGGCCGAACATGGCTGGGCCTTCTTCGACGAATTTCTACGCCGGGCAGGCGAGGTGTTGACGAGCGAGGCGAAGCCGCGTTTCCGCAACGCGATGGTCGCCGCGCAACGCGTCGCCGGCACCAGCTTCTTCATCTTCTTCGAGACGCGCGGTCAGGATCTGTCGCAGGAGAACGCCTTCGACCAGCTGGCGAACGACCTGCGCGAAACGCTCATCAAGAACCTGCGCGAGCGTTTTCCGAAGATGCAGTCGGCGATGATCGGTTTCTTCGTCGGCGCGGCGCGGATCGACTACCGGCCGCAGATCCGCCTCGAACGGCAGATCTACGCTGGCATGCAGACCGCGGCCGATGCCGTGCGCGACGCCGAGCAGCAGCGCAAGAAACAGCTCACGCGCGAGTTGCGCGACATCATCCGCCGGAAGCGCATCACGACACTCTTCCAGCCGATCGTCCGCGCCCGGGAGCTGACCGTCTTCGGCTACGAGATCCTCACCCGTGGGCCGGCGAACTCGTCGTTCCGCAACTCCGACATGCTCTTCGCGTTTGCCCGCGAGACGAAGCTCGCCTGGGCCCTCGAGGCCATCGCTCTCGACAACGCCCTCCGCCGTCTACGCGAAGTAGATCTGCTCGACCGCAAGTTCCTCCTCAACCTCGAAGCCGAGATGTTCGGCGAGTCGGAGCTGCGCATCCACGAGATGGCGACGTTCTTTGCCGAGCATCGCGAGCAGTTCGTCTTCGAGCTCACCGAGCGCGCGGCGATCGAGGATTACGCAGTCTTCCGTCGTCTCCTCGACGAGTTCCGTGAGAAGGGCATCGAAGTCGCGATCGACGACGCGGGCTCCGGGTACGCTTCGCTCGAGGCGATCGCCGCCCTTTCCCCCGACTACATCAAGGTCACGAAGAGCCTCGTCTCCACCCTGGGGACGGAGCCGATCAAACAGGACCTGGTGAAGATGCTCGTCGACCTCGCGGGGAAGATCGGCGCGAAGACGATCGCCGAAGGCATCGAGACCGTCGAAGAGTACGAAGCCTGCCGAGACCTCGGCATCGACCTGCTGCAAGGCTATTTCTTCGCCCATCCGCAGGAGCAGCTCAGCCTCGGCGACGAAGAGGTCGCGCAATGCAGGATGTCCGCGTCGTCTTCCTAGGCACGGGCAGCGCTACGCCGTCGCGCGAACGCAACGTCGCGGCGATGGCCATCGCCTTCGACGGTCGCACCCTCCTCTTCGATTGCGGCGAGGCGACGCAGCATCAGCTGATGCGCAGCGATCTCGCTCCCAGCTCGATCGAGGCGATCTTCATCACACATCTCCACGGCGATCATCTCTACGGCCTTCCCGGCCTCATCGCCACGCTCGGGCTGTACGGACGCGAGCGGCTGCTGCCGATCTACGGCCCTCCCGGCCTTCGCCGGTTCCTCGCGGCGCTGCCGTATCCCGGCGCGCCGTACGGCGTGGAGGTGCACGAGGCGGCCGACTGCTTCGGCGACGGCTACCGCGTCGTTCATAGGTTGCTCGATCACACCGTTCCATGTTTCGGATACTCCTTTCTCGAAGACGACCGCCCCGGTCGTTTCGACGTGGAATCTGCTCGAGCCCTCGGCGTCCCCGAAGGCCCGCTGTTCGGCGCGCTGCAACGCGGATCGGCGGTGACGTTGCCGTCCGGACGCGTCATCGAGCCGGCTTCTGTAGTCGGACCCACGCGTCCCGGACGCCGCATCGTCTATTGCACCGACACCCGGCCTTGCGCTGCTTCCATCGAGCTGGCGCGCGATGCCGACCTCCTGGTGCACGAGGCGACGTACGGGGACGACATGGCTGCCGAGGCGGCGCCGCGCGGACATTCGACGGCCGCGGAGGCGGCGCGGATCGCGAAGGCGGCTGGCGTGCGCCAGCTCGTCCTGACCCACTTCAGCGCGCGGTATCGCGACGTCGCGCCCTTACTCGCCGATGCGCAGGCCGTGTTCCCGGCTAGCGAGGTGGCGGCCGATTTCGCGGCCTTCGTCGTTCACGCAACTCCATCGACGTCGTCCTCCTCCGGCTGAGGAAGATGCCGGTCGCGATCGAACCTCGGCTGCTCCCCGGGAGGCTCGCGATCGAGGACTTCGCCAAGCCACATTGCGAATGGATCGTCGCGTGGTGCGTCGGTCATCGCGATGCGCAGGTCGTACGTGCCGATGTGCACCGCCCATTCGTGCTCGCGCAGAACCTCGGCGTACAGGCGGCGGTAGAGCAGGCGGTCGCTGAGGTGGTCGGTCGATTCGATGAAGACGCGGAGGCGGGCCAGGCCGGCGATGACTTCCCACAGCTTCGCGCGCAACGTGCCGTCGTCGAGCTCTTCCGGCGGCGGGATGCGCATGCCGGTTTCGATCAGGCAGTCGAGATAGGTCTTCTCGCCTTCCTCCAGCATGCGGCGCTCGAGATCGAGAAGCTCATCGATGTCTTCGCCGCCGTGAGTGTCCACCTCGAACGTTTCGCCACAGATGCAGTCGCACATGGTCAACCTCCGTCGCCACCGAGGCTCCCTCGGTCGTTCGACGGACGTCAACTTTTCTACTCCGCGTAGTTTGAACGGGGTGAGACTTGCCTCGACGGCCCTCGATTCCTATAATCCGCCGCCTCGGAATTCTCCCCCCGAGCCTGCCGTTTCGGCCGGTGCTTCCAAGATGGTGTGGGGCTGTAGCTCAGTTTGGGAGAGCGCCTGAATCGCACTCAGGAGGTCGTCGGTTCGATCCCGATCAGCTCCACCAACACCAATCAATCACTTACGCCGATCCGAGAGGGTCGGCGTTGCTGTTTGGACCGATTGGATGCTGGCGGCCTCCGACGCTCCGCGCGCCGACCATCCCTCGTTCGTAGACTCGTGCGACCAGCAGCTATCGACTTGCGGGGACGCGCGAATGACGCGCACGTACCGGTCGGCCGATAGATCCATCCGGCAACTCCCGGCACCTGCGTGCGGCGAAAGAGAGCCTTGGTCCCGGAGAGAGAAGGGGAGGCCGAAGGCCGTGCTCCCGACGGTTCGCTACCGCCATCCGTAACTATGCGCGGATCGAAAATGCGCGCGCGTCTTCTTCTCGCCCTGATGCTGTTGCTCGCCCCGCGTGCCTTCGCGGCGGAAGTTCCTCTCAGCGACGTCGTCGAATCGGGTCTCGAGGGATCGCAGCATCCGTTCGCCATCGCATCCGACGGGACGGATTATCTCTTCGTCTGGCGCGGTGAAGGCTACTGGCAGAGCGCCGCGGCGCGCGTCTCCCACGACGGAACGGTCCTCGATCGAAAAGCGATCGCGTTGCCGTCGGGCGTCGACTATGTCGCCTGGACCGGCAAGTTCTACCAGATCCTCTGGAACGAGCCGGACACGGCCGGGCGCTATCACATCCGAGGAATGCGCATCGGGAGCACCGAGACTCTCCTCGGCACCGTCGACACCATCAAGCAGGACGCGTTCGCCGTGGCTTGTGCGACGAATGGCAAGCATGTCGTGATCGTCTATGGCTCCGACAACATGACGAAGCGCAGCGCGCTGTTCCTCGATGCCGATGGCCGCATCGTCGCCGACGTCCTGCTCACGAGCACAGGGACGCCGCTCTGGTTCGACCTCGCCTGGAACGGAACGCACTTCGCCGCGCTCTGGATGGACGACACCGGCCCCAACACGTTCCAGGTGCAGGGCCTCCGCTTCACGTCTGCCGGCAGGCTCGATCCGGCTCCGCGCGTCCTGTACGAGGGAACGATGATCTCCCGCTTCGACCGCGACCTGAAGCTGGTCTCACACGGAGACGAATTCATGGTCTCGACCAGCGCGGACGGCGAGACCTCCACACGACGCCTCAGCAGCGATCTCTCCTCGGTCGCCGCGGCTCACCCCCTGCCTCGCTTGCGATACGCCCGGCCGATCTGGAACGGATCGGAGCTCATTCTCCTGGCCGCGCGCGGCGACGCGATTCTCGCGCTGCATCTCGATCGCGACGGCGTCCCGGTTCGGGAACAGGTCGTGTTGAACAACCGGGCGTTCAACGTGGTCGCGGCATCGAACTCCGACGAGATCATCATCGCGTGGGACCAGGTCCTCTCCGCCTGCACGGGAGACTACGACGTCCACGGGTCCGCCGTTTCCGCCTCTGCGCTCGCGCCGCGCTTCCAGACGCGTGTCACCGTTGCGCCGGAGAACCAGCGCCACCCCATTGTCGGCAGCAGTGGCGCGAATCTGTTGGCGATGTGGCAAGCCGGTTCGGCCGTCTATGCGAGGCGGTTGCGGCCCGACGGATCCGCGCTCGATGCCGCGCCGCTGCTCGTCGCGGAATGCGGAAGCCCGCGGGCCATCGTGTTCAACGGCTTGGACTACATCGTGTTCTGGAGCCTGTCTCCCGACGGCTCGTACGGCATCGGAACCGCGCGTGTGCCGGTTGACGGCCCCCTACGCGCGGAGCGAGCCAAGGATCTGGCCGGATTCTTCGCCACGGCAGCGAGCAATGGGAGCACCACGCTGCTCGTCTGGCGATCCCCCACAGGACTGCGGGCGAGTCGCCTCGGCTCCGACGGCGCCGAGCTCGATTCCATCCCGCTGACGCTCGCCGGCTCGTATCCTGTCCACGATTTCGCAGTGGCCGGAAGCAACAGCGATTTCCTGCTCGTGTGGGCAGAGGACGGACCGGCGACCACCTTCACCGATCCGTGCTGCCGTCCGACGAACAAGGTGCGCGGTGCGCGCATCTCGACGGAGCTGCTCAATCGCGATCCCGG
>JAFAVZ010000054.1 GCA_019242175.1 Acidobacteriota bacterium | reverse complement strand
CGGGGCAACGCGCACCCGAGCACATGACGACCGAGGCAGATGCGTTCATCCGGGATGAACAGGCTTACCACGGCACGGCGCTCGCCGACGGCACGTTCGCGATCGCCTCGCTGCGCGGCGGCGTCGCGATCATCGACAGAGCCGGACATCTCCTCCATCGCATCAATAAGAAACGCGGCCTCGCGGACGACTTCGTGTTCTTCGCCTACGCCGCGCGCAATCGCCAGCTGTGGCTCGGCCTCAATTACGGATTGAGCCTCATCGACGATCCCTCGGTCGTGACGAAGCTGCCGAACGAGGGGGAGATCGGGCTCGAAGGCTTCATCGAATCGATCGCGCGTTTCAACGGAGCGTTGTACGTCTCGACCAGCAACGGTGTGTATCGGATGACGCCCGGCTCGGCGGATGAGGAGCCGCACTTTGCCGCCGTCGGGGGGATCGCGACGCAGTGCTACACGCTGCTTCCCGCGGCCGGAACGTTGCTCGCCGCGACGCGCGACGGCATCGCGCAGCTCGATGGCGACCGTAAGACGATCGTCGATCCCGACTTCGCGTACGCCCTCGCGCCGGCGAACGGCGATCCCCATCGCATCGTCGCCGCGTACGACAACGGCGTCGGCATCCTCGAGCACGGCGCGGGCGGGTGGAAGGTCATCGCGCGCAATCGCGAGGCGGGCCACGAAGTCGTGCAGATCGCGGACGCGGGCCGCGGCGAGTTGTGGGGCGGCACGGAAAGCGACGGTCTCTACCAACTGCAGCTCGACGCGAAGTCGCAGCTGAATCTCGTGCGCCGCTTCAGCACCGCGGACGGATTGCCCGAGGCTTGGGTGTATCCGCAGATGATCGAGGGACGGCTGGTGTTCCTGACGCGCGAAGGCATCTATCGCCGTGAGGGGAACCGCTTCGTTCGCGACGAGGCGTTCACGAAGGCGATCGGCGCGCGGCCGGCGTTCCGCATCGATCGCTCCGACGATGGCCGCACGTTGTGGCTCGTGTCGGACAACGAAGTGCTGCGCCTCGATCGCGACGCGGGCGGCTGGAAGCTCGCGCCGACCGGCGTGCGCGGCATCGGCGGCGGCGATCGCATCCTGTCCTTCCTGCCGGAGGGCGATGTGGTTTGGATCGGCGCGGACAGCGGGCTTTTTCGCTATCTGCCCGGCAACGACAAGCTTCCCACTCCGCCGCGCGCCCTCATCCGCGACGCGCGTCTCGGCAGCGGCACGCTGTTGTACGGCGGCGCCGGCAGCGTCCATCTCGATCCGATCCCGAGCAGCGGCAACACGGTGCAGTTCACCGTTGCGGGCGGGCCGGACGTCGATCCGCAGCTGACGTGGAAGCTCGACGGCTTCGATCCAGTGTGGTCCGCGCCCGGACGCGATCCGCGCAAGGAGTACACGAACCTGCCCGGCGGCCACTACACGTTCCGCGTGGCCGCGCGCGATCGTTACGACCAACGCGGGCCGGAGTCGACGCTGTCCTTCACCGTGCTGGCGCCGTGGTTCGCGACGTGGTGGGCGATCGCGCTCTTCGCCACCGCCGCGCTCCTCTTGCTCGTGCTCATCGTTCGCCTGCGCGGCGCACAATTGCGCAGCCGCAATCGCGAGCTGGAACGCATCATCGAAGCGAAAACGGCCGAGCTGCGCAATGCGTCTTACACCGATCCGCTGACCGGCCTTCGCAACCGCCGCTACTTCGCCGACGTGCTCGCGCAGGAGACGGGGGAGATGCTGTTGCTCCTCATCGATCTCGACTACTTCAAGAGCGTGAACGATCGCTACGGCCACGCCGCCGGCGACGCCGTGCTCGTGGACACCGCACGCCGCCTCGAGCGCGTCGCGAGTGCGCACGATCTGCTGTTCCGCTGGGGCGGCGAGGAGTTCCTGCTCGTCGTGCGCGCGCCTTCTTCGAACGGCGCGCAACTCGCGGAACGCGTGCGCTCCGCCATCGCCTCGGAACCATTCGCACCGCACTCGCTCGCGCTGACCGCGTCCGTCGGCTACGCGCGCTTCCCCGCTGCTTCGCCGACGCTGGAAGGCGCGCTCGACGTCGCCGACCACGCGCTCTATCAGGCGAAGGAACGCGGGCGAAATGGCGCGGTGGGAGTCGACTAGAACTCCGACGCGAAATCGCGGAATGCGTCCCTCTACCGGTCCGAGAGAGATTGAGAAGGAGGGACAAGGAAATGAAAGTCGAAGTTGTATTCACAGGGCTCTGCTCGTTTTTGAACGTCCGCGACAATCACGGTGACGACATGGTGGAGCCGTCGATCATCCTCGTGCGGACGGACGTCGATGTGGATGCCGGCACGCCCGGACCGGGCTATGTGGAAGGGCGCAATCCGGAAGATCCGGAAGGCACACCCGTGCTGCAGCATGATCACGATGAAGAAGAGGATCACGCTCACACTCCGTTCATCGCCTTCAGTGGAAATCGAATGACCACCACCTTCCCGGAGTTCGAACCAATTGCCGAGACCGGTTTCCTCATGTACAGCATCCCGCCAGGCAAGGAGATCGCGATCGCAGGCGTGGCCGCCGGTAAGCCGGTTGTGGTTCAGTCTTACGACACAATCGCTAAAAAGGATCACTACTGGCCCGCTGCCCAAAACCACTGGAATCGTGACTATGTGCCGGTCAAGGGCGAGAGACCCGATCCCCATTGCGTTGCTGCCTTCATGCGATTCGGCAAGGGTTTCATCGGCGCGGGGCGACTGTGCCCGTTGGAGTGGACCTTCCAAGACTCGATCGGCCGAACGCTCACGAATCAATTCGCGGAGGAAGGCATTTACACCTTCGATCAGCCCCCCGGCGACATCGTCATCACGTTGACGAACCTCGAAGGAGCGCCGGACCCGATCGAAATTCGCTTGACGCCGATCCCGCCGCCCGATAATCGACCGCTGTCAGACCAAACCATTTTCATCGGCAATAACATGGAAGATGACATCGAACGGGCGGTACTCCGGGCGGCAGCTGACAACTACCGCGACGGAGATCATTTCCGATTCCTCAATGCAGTCTCGTACATGCCAACCGGTCCCTTCCCCGCGTTTGGGCGTCGAGTCAACAGATCGCGACCCAGTGCGGCGAGCGGCGGCTCCGGCAGTACGTCGGGCGCATGCGGCCCCCACAGCAGCAACGGATGAGGACAGGGCCATGCAAGCGCCAGACATATTTCATATATTCACTCCAGTGCGTCCCGCAGGGCGTGCCTCGACCCCGATCGAAGAGTGCATCCTGGATTGCGCGGCACCCTATCGAGGCTTGATCGAATGGTGTTGGGCTGCAGTGACAGTAGGCGTCATGACTGCCTATCGTTCATCCGCGACCACACAATGCATCGTCGCAACGAGATGCCTTCCTTGCGAACAGTGCTGCCAGCCTCTCGACGAGGGGCAGGTCGACTGCTGCAACAATCCTCAGGAGTTGAGGATTGCGCTCGCCGAACACTGCGGGACGTATCATGGCGATGCAAATTCCCCCGTTGATTTCATTCGGCGTTGCATCCAGGCTGGCTTCCCCATCATCGCAAGAGTTGCCTGGAGCACAACGTCCGGACACTACGTCATCATTCGAGGCTATCGCTTGATGCGAACTGGCTTCGAAGTTCATGTCAGCGATCCGGACGTTAGATCGACACCGCCAACGCCTCTGCCGCTCGCTCACTTGCTTGGTTTCTACAAACAAGACGGCGTATGGAACGCGAGTTACGAAACCCAGCCGCATCCGACTCTGGGGAATCGCCGAGTGGCTGTGCAACCATGAGATTTAAGGAGGCTCATCGTGCCCATTGAACTGAGTGCTGGCCCAGCGGCCGGTCTCGAGATCATCAAGACTCACTTATCGACAACGAATCCCGAGCCCGTCCCGTTTCTGGCATTTCAATCTCAACTTCAAAATGGTCAACTGGTCGCAGCGGACGACCCCATACTACCGACCGAACCTGCGAGCGTAGCGCTCCTAGCAGCGGATCCTTATCCGGTCTATACCGTCCCATTTTCGATCACTGTCGAAGCTGTCCTCAATCCGAAACTCACGGCGTGGCAATATCTACTGGTCAAACCGGATCACAGCATCCATGCTCTGGTGGAATTGGCGGTCTTGCCAGATGGCTCGGTCTCATTTGCCGAGCTGTATCCAAGGGAGTACGCAGAGTGGCTCGCTGGCACGATCAATCCAGCTCTTGACGTTTTAGACGATCACGAAGCTCAGTACAACCTTCGGCTACTGCGCGCTCCGAGCCTTTCGTTCCAAGGCTTCTGGCTGCACCACGCAACCGACCGGAGCCGCGATCGTATCGTCGCCGTCGGGGACGGCGAGCCCAACTATCGCCACGGCCAAGTAATGCCTGAGGCGACGGTGCTACAGCTGCTGGGTGAGATCTCCGCGAGCCGCCTGCCAAACGCCGGTAAGTTCCAGTTCCGTTGACCCGTCGGGGCGCGGGGTCCCTCGGGATCCCGCGCCTCTCTCGCTACGTCATGCGAGGCTCAGACCAGCGAGCGTCCAAACGAGGAGCGGTCCGCATTCGAGCACCAGCTCCGCTGACGCCCACCATCCCTCCCAACGCAACTCCATGGCGAGCGATTTGCGTATGACGCAAAGTGTCGAGAGAACGCATGCAAAGAGCTCGGGTCGGGATCATCGCCGTCTGTCTGTTGTTTTCCGCTGCCTGTCGGTCGACCCTCGGGACGGCCGACCAGCAGCGCATCGCGGGGAAGACGTACGTCATCACAGGCGCGTCGAGCGGCTTCGGCCGGGGCATGGCCACGGCGTTGGCGGCGCACGGCGCGCACGTCGTCCTCGCGGCGCGGCGCACGGAGCTGCTCGAAGAGGTCGCGGCAGACGTTCGCAAAGCGGGCGGCACGCCGTTGGTCGTGACGACGGACGTGAGCCGCCCCGAGGAAGTGCAGCGGCTCGCGGACGAGGCGGTGCGTCGCTTCGGCAAGATCGATGTATGGGTGAACGGCGTCGGCGTGGGCGTAATCAGCCGTTTCTGGGACGCGCCGGTCGCCGACTACTCTCGCATCGTCGACGTCAACCTGAAAGGCCTGATCTACGGCAGCTACTCGGCGATTCATCAATTCCGCAGACAGGGCTACGGCACGCTCGTGAACATCGGCTCGATCGACAGCGAAGTGCCGCTCGCGTATCGAGCCGCCTACTCCTCCACCAAAGCCGCCGTCCTCAGCCTCGGCCGAGCCCTCAACGAAGAGCTCCGCCTGGCCAACCTCGGCAAGACCGTGCACGTGGCGACGATCATGCCGTGGGCGGTCGACACGCCGTGGTGGCAACACGCGGCGAACTACAGCGGCGGCACGCCGCGCATGGCCGCGATGGACGATCCGCAGAAGGTCGTGAACGCGCTCGTCTGGCTCTCGCTGCATCCGCGCGAGGAGATGTCCGTCGGATGGAAGGCGAAGGGCTCGTACGCGTCGCACAAACTCTTACCCGACCTGACGGAGCGGATCTCCGCGAACATCGCGCATCACTATCAGATCGAGACCGCGCCTCCCGCGCCGCCGACGACCGGCTCGATCTACCAGCCGATGCCGGAAGGCCGAGGCGTCGAAGGCGGGAATCGCGAACGGATGAAGAAAGAGGACGAAGCGCGCGACAAGCAGAAGCCGCCGAAGCAGTGAGGCGTCAGAGCGCGGCGGCGACGGCACCGCGCTCCGAGCTCTCGACGATCACCGCTCCTGCGGCGATCAGCGTCTCGGTGTCGCGTTCGGCGAAGCTCTCGCCGTTCGTGGCGGCGCGCAGGCCGACCCAGGTGTTGCGCGTACGCTTCGCGATGTAGAGCGCGTCGTCGGCGAAGCGCAGGACCTGCGACCAGGTGAGCAGCGTCGGCGCGGAAGGCACGAACGGAAAGGCGGCGAAGCCGATGGAGCACGTCCGTTGCAGCGGCGGGCCGCCGTCGACGGTGAACGACGTTTCTTCGATCGTCTTCCGAATCGCTTCCGCATGATGCACGGCGCCGACGCGGTCGGTGAAGCGCGCGATGACGAGGAACTCTTCGCCGCCCCAACGCACGACGACGTCGGACGAGCGCGACGTCTGGCGCAACACGCGCGCGAACTCCTGCAGGAAACGATCGCCGGCTGCATGGCCGCGTTGGTCGTTCACCGACTTGAAGTGATCGACGTCGACGAGCAGGAAAACGAGGTCGTTGCCCTCCGTCTGCCGGCGCAACGCGACCGCGACGTCGGCCTCGATGGTTTGCGTCAGATAGCGGCGATTCTTCAGGCCGGTGAGCGCGTCGGTCACGCTCAGCTCCGCGTTGATGCGCGCGATCTCGGAGCGGCGGCGCACGAGCAGGAAGCCGATGACCATCACGACGACGATCAACGCGACCGCCGCGTTCCGTTCGAAGCGGCGTTGGGCGAGCTGCAGCTTCGTCGTCGCATCCGCGTGGCGCAACGCTTCGATCTCGCGTTCGCGGCGCTCCTTCTGATAGCGCACCTCGAGACTGGCGATCTGCTTTTGCCGCCCTTCGGCGAGCAATTCGTCGTTCTCCTGCTTCATCTTGCGGAACGCGTCGAGTGCGGCGCCGTAGTTTTTCTCCGCCTCGTAGGAAGCCGACAGCTCTTCGTACGCGCGGCGCGTGACGTCGCGCGCCTTCATCGTCGTCGACATCGCAAGCGCTTCTTCGGCATCGCGCCGCGCGGCGGATGCATGGCCTCGTTTGCGCTCCAGTGCGGACATGCTGAGCAACGCGCGGGCGCGCAGTCCCTTGTCGCCGATCGCCGTCGCGAGCGCGAGACCTTCTTCCAGCAGCGGCGCCGCCTGATCGACTTCATCGAGTGCGAGATGGAGATCGCCCAGCGTACGGAGGGAGACGGCGATGCCCGACTTCTCGCCGATGTCGCGCCGCAACGCGAGCGCTTCCTGGTGATACGTCATCGCCCGCTGCGTTTGTCCGCGCGAGAGCTCGATCTCGCCGAGGTTGCTGAGCGTCGCGGCGATGCGGTTCTTCGCTCCGATCTGACGTCGCAGCTCGAGCGCGCGCAAAAGGTTCGCGAATGCGCGGTCGTAGTCGCCGAGGCGGGAGTAGATGATGCCGATGTTGTTGAGGGAGAGCGCGACGCCTTCGCGGTCGCCCATCGCCTCGCGGACGCGGAGAGCCTCGAGGTGATAGCGGATGCCCGCCTCGTAGTCGGAGAGGTCGGTGCCGTAGACGAAGCCGAGGTTGTTGTAGCCCATCGCGATCGCCTTGCGGTCGGCGGTCCTGCGGTAGTGCTCGAGCGACGCGTTGAACAGCTCGACGGCGCGGGCGAAGTTGCCGCGGGCGCGGGCGATGACGCCGAGATTGTTCAGCGCGCGAGCGAGGCCCGCTTCATCATGATTCGCTTCGGCGATCGCGCGTCCCGCTTCGATCGTCTTTTCGGCACGGTCGTTGTCGCCGAGGGTCATGTAGGCCCATCCGAGCTCGTTGCGCGTGCGCACTTCCGTCGCCGGATCGGGATGCAACGCGAGCGCTTCTTCGCCGTACGCGACGGCTTTCTTCGCGTTGTCGCTCTTGCAGGCGTCGGTGAGATCGGCGAGGACGCGCGCGCGTTCGCTGCCCTGCAACCGCGGTAAGCGGCGCTCGAGATCGGCGACGTCCGCGGCG
>JAFAVZ010000685.1 GCA_019242175.1 Acidobacteriota bacterium | reverse complement strand
GCGCCAACCTTTCTGCGTCAGGTGCCTGCGCAGGAGGTCTGCCACGAGGAACGCTCGAAAGTTTCCTACGTGCGCGAAGTCGTGAACGGTCGGGCCGCAGGAGTACATCCGCACTTCGCCGGGCACGAGCGGGATGAACGTTTCCTTCTCACGCGTCAGCGTGTTGAACAGCTTCAGATCGGACATGCGGCGTGCAGTATAACTGCGGCGTGTTGACGCGGTCCGCATTTGCCTCCCGCTTCGCCTTTCGCACCGTTTTCGGAATGGTGCATCTGCATCCCTTGCCCGGCGCGCCCCTCTACGCCGGGAAGATCGACGCCGTGTTGGAGGCGGCGCTCGTCGATGCCCGCGCTCTGCGCGCCGGTGGCGTCGACGGGATCGTGTTCGAGAACTTCGGCGACCGGCCGTTCTTCGCGACGCGCGTGCCGGCGGCGACGATCGCGGCGATGGCGCGCGTGATCGCGGAGGTCGTGGGGGAGGTGCGGTTGCCGTTCGGGGTGAACGTGTTGCGGAACGATCCGCAGGGGGCGCTGGCGATCGCCGCGGCGACCGGCGCCGCGTTCGTGCGCATCAACGTGCACACCGGAGCGATGCTCACCGATCAGGGGATCATCGAAGGCGACGCTTCGTCGACGCTGCGGACGCGCGCCGCACTTGCTCCGGACGTGGCGATCTTCGCCGACCATCTCGTGAAGCACGCTGTGCCGCTCGCGCCGCTCGATCCGGTGCAGGCGGCGAAGGATCTCCGCCTGCGCGGACTTGCCGACGCGCTCGTCATCAGCGGGATCGAGACCGGCTCCGCACCGGATGCTTCGCAGCTGGCGACGCTCCGCGCTGCGCTTCCCGATGCGCCGCTGCTGCTCGGCAGCGGCCTCACGCCCGAAAATGCCGCTCAGTTCGCCGCCGCGGATGGGGCGATCGTTGGAACTTCGGTGAAGGAAGGCGGCGACGTGGATCGGCCCGTGGATGCCGCGCGCGTCGCCGCCGTAGTGGCCGCGTTCAAAGCCTCCGGCGGCCGGTGATCAGCTGGAAGATCAGCACGATCACGGCGATCACCAGGAGCAAGTGAATCAGCGACCCGCCGACCTGGAACGCAAAGCCGCCCAGCCAGAGGATCAGCAGGATCACGATGATGATCCAGAGCAGGTTTCCCATCGTTCAAAACCTCCAGGCGAGCGCGAGTGCGGGAAGCGTGCCGCGCCCGCATGCGGCTGTCATGTGAATTGCAAAATAACAAACCATCATGCCCCCGACCGTGGCCCTCGTGGAAGATGACCCGAACATCCGGAAGATGCTGACGCTGCACCTCGAACGAGCCGGATACGCGGTGATCGCCGCGGAGTCGATGGCGGAAGGGCGGGAGCTGTTGGGCGCGGGCGGATGGCAGGTCGCCATGCTCGACCGCAGGCTTCCCGACGGAGACGGTGTCGAGCTCGTCTGCGAGACGCGCGTCAAGTTTCCCCATCACTACATCCTCATCCTCACCGGCGAAGACAGCGAGCAGTCGAAGCTCGAAGGGTTCAATCGCGGCGCGGACGACTACGTCACGAAGCCGTTCCAGATCCAGGAGCTGCTCGCGCGCATCCGGGCCGGCGTGCGCATCGTCGAGCTGCAGCAGAAGCTGCTGGAGCTGACGGTGACCGACGGGCTGACCGGCCTGCGCAATCGCCGCGCGTTCGAGAAGGAGCTGCGCGGAAACTTCGATCGCGCGCTGCGCTACGGCCGCCCGCTTTCGCTCGTGATCCTCGACGTCGATCACTTCAAGGCGATCAACGACACTTACGGACACAGCGCCGGCGATGCCGTGCTGAAGGAAGTCGCGCGCACGATCGCCGCCCAGACGCGCGGCACCGATCTCACCGCACGCATCGGTGGCGAGGAGTTCGCGCTGCTGTTGCCGGAAACGTCGCTGTTCGACGCGATCCCCGTCGCGGAAAAGATCCGCAACGCGATCGCCGCCGAGCCGGTGCGACTCGGATCGCTGGAGATCCCGCTCACGATCAGCGCCGGCGGCGCGAGCTTCCCTCACTCGCTCGTCACCAGCGCCGCGGAGCTGTTCCACGCCACCGATCAGGCGCTGTATCGGGCGAAGGAACGGGGCCGCAATCGCATCGAGCTCGAACGGCGCCGCGATCGTTTCGAGCGGTTGCCGATGACGGCCTGAGGCGAACGCGGTCGAGTCCGCCGCATCACGGCGGTGGCGGCGCTCTTCCGCGACGACTTCGGCCCCGCGATGGAGCGCGGCGCGATCTGCTCGACATCATCCGTCCGCGAGAGACTTAGGCGGATGGTGAAAGCGCGGAGCAGCGTCCAGTGACGTCAATGTAAGGACCGGCTCAGCCGGTCCGGAACGGGCTGAAGCCCGCTCCCACGTCGCCGCCCATCCGTGCGAGTCGCGGACAACAGCGCCGCGGGCCGTGTCTCTTCTCGTGACATCGTCAGGGCCGGCGAGAACGCGAAACCTTGTGAAGGCTTGGACAACAAGCGCGGCGGGCCGTGCCCGCTAGGATGCGGCTGGCGGCCGCACCCGGCCCTTGAGCGGCGGCGCGGGCATCGGCTTGCCGTCGTATCCGCGTACGAGACCGAATCGGTCGCCGCGCGCCCAATCCTCGGCCGCGGCAACGATCTCCTCCTGCGTCCGCGCGACGAAGTTCCACCACATCAGGATCGGTTCGCCGAACGGCGCGCCGCCGAGGAGGAAGAAGCGCGCGACGCCGTCGAGGGCGATGGAGTCGCGGCCGGTGCCGAGGTAGTAGAGAACGTCTGGAACGAGCGGTTGTCCTTCGATCATCGCCGTCCCCTCGGTCACGAGCAGCGCATGCTCGAACGTGCGGTCGAGCGGCAGCTCCAACGCGCCGCGCACGATCACGTCGGCCCCGAGGACCGGGGAGAACGTCGTCGCGGGCGAGCCTTCGCCGAGGAGGATGGTCATCTCGCCGTTGGGAAAGGTGCGGATGGGAAGCGCCGGATGATGCTCGAACGCCGGCGCGCCCTGCCGCGCGCCTTCGGGCAACGCGATCCAGAGCTGCAGACCGCTCAGGCGTCCGGAGCTCCGCATCGGCGTGTCCTCGGAATGCGCGATGCCGTGGCCGGCGGTCATCAGGTTCAATCCGCCCGCGCGCAGGAGCGCCTCGCTGCCGAGCGAATCGCGGTGGAGGACTTCGCCTTCGAGGAGGAAGGAGACGGTTTGCAGACCGATGTGAGGATGAGGCGCGAGATCCATCGGCTGGCCTTCGCGGAAGGTGATCGGGCCGTAGCGGTCGAGGAAGCACCACGGACCGACCATGCGTCGCGCGCTGCGCGGCAACGCACGGCGGATGTCGAGCGCGCCGAGTTGCGCGTGCCGCGCGGGCAAGGCCTCGAGGAGCGCGTGCGCGGGCTGGGCGATGCAGAGGTCGGGCGAGATCATTTGCGGCTCTTGCGCTTCTTCTCGGCCGGCGCGGCTTCAGGCTCGACGTACTTGTGAGCCCACTCCGTGACGGCCTCGAACGGCGTCGCGAGCGCGCGGCCCTTCTTCGTCAGCGAATACTCGACGCGCACCGGTGTCTCGGGGATGACGGTGCGCTCGACGACACCTTCCTGTTCCAGCTCCTGCAGGCGCTCGCTGAGCATGCGGTCGGTGATCTCGGGGATGCCGGCGCGGATCTCGGCGAAACGGGCCCGGCCGCGCAGGAGAATGAAGATGATGAGGCCCGTCCAACGCCGCCCGATCAGCTCGATGGCGTGGTGGAAGCGGTTGCAGGCTCCGCCGCTGTGGTCTTCGGGCTCCTTGCTCACGGACATCAGAATACCGCGGCCATCCCGGGAATTTCGTGTAACTATAAAATGTATAGTCGCTCACGAAAGGGGATTTGATATGAATCAGGGAATCTTGATTGCTCGGTTGGTGATCGGCCTGCTCATGGCGGCGCACGGCGCGCAGAAGGCGTTCGGCTGGTTCGGCGGCTACGGCCTGGCCGGAACGGCCGGGTTCTTCGAGAAGATCGGCTTCCGTCCGGGGCGCTTCTTCGCCGCCGCGGCCGCGTTCGGCGAGATCGCCAGCGGCCTCCTCGTCGCCTTCGGCTTCCTCGGTCCGATCGGCCCGGCACTGATGATCGCCGTGATGATCGTCGCCGCGATGAGCGTGCATTGGGCGAACGGCCTCTTCGCGCAGAACAACGGGATCGAAGTGCCCTTGCTGTACGCGACCGGCGCTGCGGCGCTCGCGCTGACCGGTTACGGTACGCTGTCCCTCGACGCCCTCCTCGGCCTGACGCAGTTCTGGACGCCGGTCCTCGCGTGGGGCGCCATTCTCGCAGGGGTCGTGGGCGGCGCGGCGAACCTGGCGCTTCGGCGCCAGCCGGTCGCGGCGAGATCGTGATGGAGATCGGACTCTATACGTTCGCGGAGCAGACGGATCCGGCGGTCGACGCCGCGACCCGCATGCGCAACCTCCTCGAGGAGATCGAGCTCGCCGATCAGGTCGGGCTCGATGTCTTCGGGGTGGGCGAGCATCACCGGCCGGATTTCATCGCCTCGGCGCCGGCGGTGGTGCTCGCCGCGGCGGCGGTGCGGACGAAACGCATCCGCCTCGCCAGCGCCGTGACCGTGCTGAGCTCCGACGATCCGGTGCGCGTGTTCCAGCAGTTCGCGACCGTCGATCTCTTGTCTGGCGGACGGGCGGAGATCATGGCCGGCCGCGGCTCGTTCACGGAGTCGTTCCCGCTCTTCGGCTTCGACCTCCAGGACTACGACGAGCTGTTCGAAGAGAACCTCGACCTCTTGCTGCGCATTCGCGAGTCGGAGCGCGTGACGTGGGAGGGCTCGGGCAAGCACCGCGCGGCGATCCACGACCTCGGC
>JAFAVZ010000682.1 GCA_019242175.1 Acidobacteriota bacterium | reverse complement strand
TGGTTTGAGTTGCCTCACCTCGACTGGTTGGAAGCGTTTCACGAAACGCGACGGGCTCGCCCTCGACTACATCTCCTTCCTCGGTCCCACCGCCGACGGCGACGTCTGGGCCGCATACTTCGAGCCGCTCGGCATCCTCCGCGTGCGCTTCGACGAAAGCGGATTCCACATCGTCGAACGCCGCCCCGAAACGAAGAAGATCTTCCTCCTCGGCGAAGACGCGCGGAAGCGGCTCTGGATCGGGACGGGCATCGGCGTGAACGTCGCTGCGCCGAACGGCGCGCTCGAGCATTTCAGCGTTGCCGACGGCCTGGCCGGCGACGACACGGATGCAAACGCGTTTTACTGCGACGAGCAGGGGACGGTGTTCATCGGCACGAGCTCCGGCTTCACGCGTTACGTGCCGCGCGCCGATCCGCCGCTCTTCGCACCGCCGCCGTTGTGGGTCTCCGCGGCGCGCACCGGCCGCCGCGGACGCGATGTCACCGGCGAGTTCTCCGCGCTGTCGTTCTTCAAGCCGGACATCATCGAGTACGAGTACCGCCTCGCCGGCCTCGACGACGCGTGGCAACGCGCGACGGAAACGCGCGCGAAGTGGACGCAGCTGGCGGCGGGCAGCTATCGCTTCGAAGTGCGTGCGCGGCTGCGGCCGGGCGACTTCGGCGAGCCGGTCGGCATCGACTTCACGATCAAGCCGGCGTGGTGGCAAACGTGGTGGGCGCGCGGCCTGGCGTTGCTCGCGATCGCCGCCATGATCTTCGCCGCGCACCGCACGCGCGTCGCGCTCCTGCGCATGCGCAACCGCGAGCTGGAGGAGCTCGTCGAGCAACGCACCGCGGAGCTCGAGGCGGCGAACGAACAGCTGCGCACTCTCAGCGTGACCGACGCGCTCACGGGGATGAAGAACCGTCGTTACCTCGAAGCCGATCCGACCGCCGGCGCGGGCGAGCGGATCTTCCTCCTCATCGACGTCGATCGTTTCAAGGAGATCAACGACCGCCACGGCCACGCCGCCGGTGATGAGGTGCTCATCGGGCTGCACGATCTCCTCGCCACGCTCATGCGCGAGTCGGACACGCTCGTGCGTTGGGGTGGCGAGGAGCTGCTGTTCATCGCGCGCAAGGCGTCGCGGACGGATGCGCCCGCGATCGCGGAACGCATCCGCGCGGCGGTGGAGGACTACGCGTTCCCGCACGGGATCCGCGTGACGTGCTCCATCGGCTTCGCCACCTGGCCGTTCGTCGACGGCGCGTCGTGGCAGGACGTGATCGACGTCGCCGACGTCTGCCTCTATGCGGCGAAAGGCGCGGGCCGCAACTGCTGGGTCGGCGTGGAGCCGCGCGCGCCGAAGGAAGGGATGGTCGCCCGCCTGCGCGAGTCGCTGACGAGCGTGGTGGAGTCGGGGGAAGTGGAGCTGATCGAACGAGCAAGAACGTGGGAACGGGCTTCAGCCCGTTCCAGAACCGGCTGAAGCCGGTTCTCACGTTTCCCTGGGAAGGGCTGAAGCCGATCAAACGAGCAAGAACGTGGGAACGGGCTTCAGCCCGTTCCAGGACCGGCTGAAGCCGGTTCTCCCGTTTCCCTGGGAAGGGCTGAAGCCGATCAAACGAGCAAGAACGTGGGAATGGGCTTCAGCCTGTTCCAGAAGCGGCCGAAGCCGGTTCTCACGTTTCCCTGGGGAAGGCTGGAGCTGATCGAACGAGCAAGAACGCGGGAACGGGCTTCAGCCCGTTCCAGAACCGGCTGAAGCCGATCCTCACGTTTCCCACAGCATCCGCCGGCCGTGATACGCCGTGACCTGCCAGCCCAATCCGTAGCTGGCGTCGAGCACGGCATCGTCGCACGCGCGCGTCAAGCGAAGGTCAGAAGTTGCGGGCCATCCCGGCGAGGAACGAGAGGATGAACGCGACGACGCCGACGCCCAACCCAACCGCGACAGAGATCCAACACCACCGCTTTGCCCGCGCCGAGGCGGCCATCGCGCCGGCGACGTCGCCGCGCGAGAGCCGCGTGTTGACGTCCGCCGCGGCGATGATCGCGACGATGCCCGTCGGCAGGCAGCAGAGCAGCGTGACGAGGACGGAGGCGATGAGGTAGTTCGGGATCTGCCCGCCCGGGGCGGGCGGCGCGCTTGCGGTGACGTTGACGGACGGCGGCGGTGTGTACGACGCACGCACAGGCGGCGGCACCGGCTCGGGGAGGGCGGCGGGGTGGGGTGCGGGGGCGGTGGCGTGCGGCATCTGGATCGGCCGCACCGCCGTCCTGCCGATCAGGTTCTCGATCGACAGCAGACACTCTTCGAGCTCGCGCCCTTGAAATCCGTTGCGCCAGTCGAAGAGATCCGCAGTCTGCAGCCGCCGGAACTCCAACGGCATCCGCACGTCTTCGATGCGGATGGGGACGAGCACCTTGCGATGCGCCGCCTCCGCCGCCTCGTTCTGCACCCACTCCGACTCGACCGAGTGCCGCGACCAGATGACGACCACGCAGCGCGCGTCCGCAATCTCGTGCTCGATGATTTCCGAGAACGACTTGCCGACCTGGATCCGCCGGTCCCACCAAACGCTCCACCCACGCGCCGACAACGCCTGCGCGAGCTGCTCCGCACATTCGCGGTCCTCGCGCGCATAGCTGAGAAAGAGATCCGCCATCGCTCTCTATATTGACGGACAGAGCCCGGACGTTTCAAACGGTGCGCGGGCGTCTCGCCCGCCAATCGCGGCACGTCTCGTGCCGCGATCTCGTGAATCGGGCCGTTCCGTCGGGCGAGGACGCCCGCCGGCTGCGGGCGAGACGCCCGCGCACCATAAAAAAGATGGCGGGGCGCCCCGCCTGAAGAGCGCCCCGCCGTGCCTCCGCAACGTTTGCGTTCGAGCGCGAAGGTCGGCCGAGGCTTGGCCAACCAACGCTGCCGGCCGTGCCGGCCTAGAACTCGAAACGCACGCCCACTTCGTACCGCCTCGGGCGTTGGAACGACGTGTACTGGCCGAACGAGGCCGAGAGGCGGTTCGCGCCGCTCTGCTGGTTCGGGTCGATGACGAGATGGCCGTTCGCGTCGGCGATGGCGCGGGAGCCGGCGTTGCCGTTGATGCCCGTCGGCAGCTCGGTGTTCAGCGCGTTGAGGACCGAGGCGATGAGGCCCGCTTTGAACTGACCGATCTGGAAGTCCTTCTGGACCTGCAGGTCGAGCTGGTGGAAGTGGGGCAGGCGGCGCGAGCCGCGCGGCTCCACGAAGTGGGTGCCGTACGGCAGGAAGACGCCGGTCACGGCGTTGGCCGCGGTCTGCGTCACGCTGTATGCCGTGCCGCTGTCCCAGTACCAGTTGCCGCCAACGGTCACGTCCCACGGCAGCTTGTAGTAGCCGCTGGCGTTCACGCGGTCGCGCGCGTCGTCGCTGAGATAGCCGTAGGTGTTCTCGAAGTGCGCCGGGTAAACGTCGAAGTTCGTGTTCTGGTTCTGCGTCGACTCCGTTGAGCCGCGCGACTTCGCCCGCGTGTAGGACACGACGAACGACGAGTTCGACGTCGGCCGCGACTCGACCTTCGCCGTGATGCCGCGGTAGTCGGAGCGCAGCGCGTTCGTCACGCCCTCATCGAAGCCGGGGTTGTTCGTGATGATGCAGCTCGGCAGGAACTCCTCGGAGTTCGCGCAGTAGTCCTCGAACAGATTCTTCTGCTTGCGGTACTGGCCGGTGACGTCGATCGACGTATTGCGGAAGACGCGCTGCGTGAAGCCCAGGCTGGCCTGGTCGCTGAAGCTCGGCTTCAGGTTCGGATCGTACAGACCGCCGGTGAGGAACACGCCGGAGCTGGCCGGGTCGTACACGTAGCGGTTCGTCTGCGGATTGAACTCGAAGATGGCCGAGCCGATCGGGATGGCCACGCCGAAGTTGGGAAGCGTGAGCTGGTTGTCGTCCATGATCCGGCCGTAGAAGCCGTGGACGATCGAGTTGCCGTTGTTGAGGATGTCGTACGCCGCGCCGATGCGCGGCTGGAGCAGGTTGAAGTCCGGGATCGGCGTCGTGCCCGGCTGGCTCCACGTCACGTTGTCGTGGCGCAGGCCGAGGCGAAGGGTGAGGCGGGAGATCGGATTCCACTGATCCTGGATGAAGAACGAGCGGCCCTTCGAGTCGACCGTGCGCGCTCCGTTCACGACGCTCAGGCTGAGCTGGAACGGATCGCCGTCGAGCGTGTTGAGCGTCGCCGCGCACTGCACGCCGTTCGGGAACCCGAACTGCGACGAGCAGAACGACGGGTCGAAGCCCGGCACGAGCGTCGGATCGCCGACCGTGTTGTTGAAGCTGCTGAACGAGGAGCGGTCGAGGTTCACGCCGACCTTGAACGCGTGCGTGCCCATCGCCTCGAGGTAGTAGCTCGTCGCTGCGATCAACTCGTCGCGGTTCGACTTGCGAGCCTGGTGGTTCGTGTAATTGCCGGAGGAGATGCCGGTGCCGAGGTCGTAGATGCCCGGGGTCCGGAAGTCGCCGCTCTGGGGCGTGGTCTCGAGGCTGCCCGGCGTGTGGCCGATCTGCACGTTGGCCAGCAAGTGCGCGTTGTAGATCGCGTCATAGTTCAGCGAGAGGCTCTTCACGTGCTGCGTCTGCAGCGAATCGGCCTCGGGCTGCACGAACGAGCTGAACTCGCTGTTCGTGATGCTCGCGTGCGAGTCGAGATAGCGGAGCGTGAACGTCTGATTCGTGAGCGGCGTGTACGTCAGCTTGCCGAGCGAGTCCCAGCCGGTGAACTTGCGCTGGCCGGGCTGGAAGCCGAAGCGGTTGGCCGGCTGCTGCGTCGTCTCCGGATGCGAAGACGAGCCGAAGAACCACAGCTTGTCGCGGACGATCGGTCCGCCGAGGGTGACTTCCGGCTGGAGCGATTTGTTGGTCTGCGCGGACTTGTTGAAACGCAGCGCCGTCTGGCCCGGCGTCGCCCCGTAGAACGGGATCGACGACGCGACCGGCGTCTTGTCATGGCCGGCGGAGAGGAAGTCGGGGTCGTTGTAACGAACGTCGAGCGAGCCGGAGAGCTGGTTGCCACCCGACTTCGTGATGACGTTGATCGTGCCGCCGGACGCCTTGCCGTACTCGGCGTCCTTGCCCAGCGTCTGGACGGAGATCTCCTGGATGGCGCTGAAGGAGAGGTTCGGGCCGAACGTGTGCGTGACCGGGTCGGTCGTGTTCAGACCGTCGACGGTGTAGACGTTCTGCGCGTAGT
Source organism: Acidobacteriota bacterium (assembly GCA_019242175.1). GTDB lineage: Bacteria > Acidobacteriota > Thermoanaerobaculia > Gp7-AA8 > Gp7-AA8 > JAFAVZ01. The sequence goes on along the minus strand of JAFAVZ010000682.1, from coordinate 8,485 downwards.
TCGCGCCGGAGACGGCCGGGTTGCTGCCGCCGCCCGCCGCCGCCGCGACGCCCGGCGCCTGGAAGAGCACGTTCTGGTACGAACGATTGGCCGAGCCGATCGTGGCGTACTTCAGATGATCTTCCTTGAAGGTCTGCTGCGTCGTGGTCTGCGTCGGATCGACGACGACCTGGCTCGCCGTGACGGTGACCGTCTCGGAGAGATCGAGCCGCACCGGCACGTCGACCTTCGTCGTGCGCTGCGCGGAGATGATGATGTTCTCGCGCACCTGCGGCTTCACACCGTTGAGCTCGTACTGCGCGTTGTAAGTACCCGCCGGAAGCAGCGGGAAGTTGTATTCGCCCTTCTCGTCCGAGACGGTGACGCGCGTGCCCTGCAGCTGCGGGCCCGACACCGTCACGGTGACGCCGGGAAGCGCCGCGCCCGTGCCATCGGTGACGACGCCGATGAGCGCGCCTGCCGTCGGCGAGGTCTGCGCGAAGGCGAGACTGGCGGTCAGTAGTGCGGTTAGAAAGAGGATGATTCTGGATTTCATGGGACTCCTTGGAACGTGAAGTTCTGCGAGCTGTCCGCGGTCGCTCGCGTAACCGGTACGAAACAGATTCATCACGCGCCGGCGCGACGTGCATGAGGAGTTGTGCAGCGTCGTTGCCGTGCTGCCAGCGCGGAAAACCCGCATGAATGCTCGCTTCGCGATTAGGGAGGGAACGGTCGAATTCGGAATGCCGAATCCGTAACCCGTTTGTGCGAAGTTGTGCGGTTACACGACTGTGAACGAGGGCGCGCTACGAAGCGGTGTCATCCTGAGCGCAGCGAAGACTGTGAAGGATCTCCCGGCACGTGCGCTCATCGCTCGCATCAGGAGATTCTTCGCCGTCTGCGCGGCTCAGCATGACACGGGCGCTACGCGTCGATGAGGTTGCGGATCTCGTCGACCTTCTCGAGCGCGACCGGGTCGTCTGCATCGTGCGCGGCATGCGTCGCCTCGGTCAGCAATGCATCGACGTCCGCGCGTTCGCCGCGTTTCCAGCGAAGCAACGCGACGCGGCTCGCGCTGTTCGCGACGCCGGCGGGCACATGCGCACGCCGATACAACGACCGCGCCTCATCCCAAAGCACCTCGGCCACCGCGGCATCGCCTGCGGCGTCCTGTAGCACGGCGAAGCTGCGCACGGCATCGGCGAGGTCGAGCGTGGAAGCGGCAGGACTGGCCCGGTAGAGGCCGAGCGCTTCGGCGTAACAATCGGCGGCGTCGGAGAGATCGCCGCGTTCGCGATGGACGTCGCCGAGATGGCGGAGCGTGTGGGCGAGCTTGAGCGGCGCGTCGCAATCGCGCAGCAGCGCTACCGCCTCCAGATAGGCCAGAAGCGCTCCGTCGGAGTCGCCCGCCTTCCGCAACCGCTCACCCTCTTCCCGCCGCGCCACCGCACGCTCGAACCGGTCGGACATGGGGTGGGAGGGTACACCCAATAAACCTTCGGTGATGTTTTCCGTCTTAACATGAGTCTTTCGATGAAGATCCGGACGCAGCTCGCCATCGCCTGTTTTCTCCTGGCCATCCTGCCGTTGGGCGCGATCGTCTTCTACAGCTATCACTCGTCGAAGCGCGCTCTGCAGATGGCGTATCACCAGGAGGCTGTGCGGGCGACGCGGCAGATGAACGGCCGCCTGGCGCGCATCCGCACCGAGCTCGAGCAGCGCCTCGCCGACGCGTCGGCGCTCCCGATCCAGCAGGATCCAACGAAAGTCCTCGTCGCCCTCGGCGACGCGGCTTCGCTCGTCGATTCCGTCGAGATTCAGCCTCTTCCTACGGCGGCGCTCGCCCCGGTCGCGCGCACCGCGCCGGTCGTTTCCGTTGCGCCGATCGCCCCCGTGGCACCTGCTGCTCCCGCTGCGAAAGTCGCAGCGAAGGATGCTGATGCGGCGGCGGGCGGGGACGCTGATGCCGATGCGGACGCCGACACCGGCGAAGACGCCGAGGTGGCGGAGGCGACGAAGCCGATCGTGATCGACATCCCGGCGATTCCGAACATCCCGCGCTTCCGCCTCAGCGACGAGCAGCGCGCGAAGATCCAGGAGCTCTCCCGCCTCGGCATGCAGCTCGGCACGCAATGGCAGTCGATGTCGGCCGAGCAGCGCGAAGAGCTGAAGAAGACGATGCAGCAGAAGCAGCAGGAGCTCGATCAGTCGATGAAGTTCGCGCAGGCGGACTTCGAGGCGAAGATCGACGCGGCGGAGAAGAAGCAGGAGCAGCGCCGCGCGGAGAGCGAGGCGCGTCGCGAGGAGATCCGCGCGCGCAACGAAACGCGTCGCGAAGCGCTGCGCGAGAAGCAGGAGCGCGAACGGGAGCAGCGCGAGGCGGCGAAGCTCACGCCGAAGACCAGCATCCAGCAGCAGATCGTGGTGCGCCGTGCGTACACGGCGGCGGAGAAAGAGAAGCTGCGCCAGGACGAGAAACGCGTCGGCCTCTTCTTCGGCCAGAAGTTCAACGTGCCGATGCGCAAGGAAGGCGCGGTCGTCGCGCAGCTCAGCGCGCAGGTGAAGCCGGAAGAAGTCATCCGCCGCATCCTCGGCGCGTCCAACGACGAAGACGGCGACGTGCCGTTCGCCGTCGACCGCGAGGACAACCTCTACACCCGCACGCCCGAGGATCGGGAGAAGCTCGATCGGCTCGGCTTGATCCGCGCGTTCGAAGAGCATCGCCCGCTGCCAAAAGTCGAGAACTGGGTGATCGCGACGTCGTTCGACAAGCAGAGCGAGCTGCGGGTCGGCGTCGCGCGGCCGGTCGGCGAGAACCTCGAAGAGCTGCGGCGCACGGCGGCGTGGAACTTCGGAGCCGGCATCGCGCTGCTGTTCGTTGCGCTGATCGGCATCGTCCCGATCGCGAACCACATCACGCGCGACGTGCAGCTGGTCACGGCCGGCGCGGAACGCATCGCGCACGGCGACCTGATGACGCGCCTGCCGGTGCGCTCGAAGCGCAGCGAGTTCGGCCAACTCGCCGCGGCATTCAACCGGATGGCCGAGGATCTCAGCCATCAGCAGCAACGGATCGTGGAACAGGAGCGCGTGGCCGTCGAGTACGAGCGCAAGTCGGTCGAGCTCGAAGAGGCGCGGCGCTTCCAGCTGTCGATGCTGCCGAAGGAACTGCCGCGCGTACCGGGCCTGGAGGTCGCGGTGTTCACGCAGACGGCGACGGAAGTCGGGGGCGACTACTACGACTTCCGCGTCGGTCCGGACGGCGTGCTCTCGATGGCCGTCGGCGATGCGACCGGCCACGGCGCGAAAGCCGGAACGATGGTGACGGTCATCAAGACGCTCTTCTCCGGCTACGACGGCACGCAATCGCCGGCCGTCTTCCTCGGCGACGCCGCGGAGAAGATCAAGCGGATGGAATTGGGCCGCATGGCGATGTCGCTGCTTCTCGCTCGCTTCGACGGCTTGCGCGCGACGATCGCCGCCGCGGGTATGCCGCCCGCGTTCGTGCATCGCGTCGCAACGGGCAGCGTCGAGGAAGTCGCGCAGGAGTCGACGCCGCTCGGCACCCTCGGCACCGAGTATCATGACCGCACGATCGACCTCGCGCAGGGCGACACGGTGCTGCTGTTGACGGACGGCTTCCCGGAATTGCAGGCGCCGAACGGCCAGCAGATCGGCTACTCGGCGGCGTGCGAGGAGTTCGCGCGCGCGGCCCGCGCCGGCAACGCGCAGGGCGTGATCGATGCGCTCGCCGCCGCCTCCCACCAGTGGCACGGCGACCTTCCCCCGAACGACGACATCACGTTCGTCGTCGTGAGAATGACGTAGGTGTCATTCTGAGCGGGCACGGCCCGCTGCGTTTGTTGGCCAAGCCTTCACGAAGTTTCGCGTCTTCGCCGGCCTTGGCGAAGGTGATGACATCGGACGATGTCATTAGAAGCCGCGCAGACGGCGAAGAATCCGTACCGATCTCGAGTAGCGCCTGAAGGTACGGATCCTTCGCAGTCTGCGCTGCTCAGGATGACACCTTCGCCTACTTCCGAATCGTCTTCTCCAGATACGCCTTGATCCGCGTGTGCGCCTCGGGGTCGGCCCAGATGTCCTCGACTTCGCCGACGACGTCGCCGAGGGCTTTCGCGCGCTCGATCGCGTCGCGGCGGAGTTGCATCTTCGTCAGGCGGAAGACGTTCTTCGGGATGGAGGCGAGCCGCGACGCGACCTCGAGGGCACGCGATTCCAGCTGGGCGATGTCGACGACCTCGTCGACCATGGAGCGGCGCAACGCCTCGTCCGGCGGCACGGTGCGGCCGGTGTAGACCATCTCCTGCACGAACTGCGGCGCCATGCCGAAACGCGCGATCTCCAACGCGATGGGCGGAAAGGCGACGCCGACGAGCAACTCCGGAACGCCGATGCGTCCGTTGCCCGCGGCCATGATGCGGTGGTCGCACGCAGCGACCATGATGCATCCGCCCGCGATCGCGTGACCGTTCACCGCGGCGACGACCGGGATCGGCGTCGTGAAGAGCGCGGTGAGCATCTCGATGAGCGCCGGCGCGAAACGACGCGCGTACGGCGCGCCTTCTTTGACGAGGCGGAAGAGATCGACGCCGGCGGAGAAGCTCGTGCCCGTGCCGGTGAGGACGATCGCCCGCGCATCCTGCGCCGAGTCGATGGCCGCGGAAAGCGCGTCGCAAAGCTCGAGGTCCATGGCCGAGACCTTGCCGTGGTCGAGCCGGAGGATGGCAATGCCGTTTTCGTCTTTGCGTTCGATCATGAGGAGGGATCGTATCGCAGTGAGCGAAAAACGTAGGGCCGGCTCTCCAGCCGGCCCGGCTCCGAACGTAGGGACCGGCTTCAGCCGGTCCGGGCGGGCTTAGGAGCCCGCCCCTCCGTCCTCAAACTGTTCGTCTAACCACTCGCGCCAAAGCCATCGGTATTCATCCGCCGTCGACACGAGCCCTCGGCGAACCGGATTCTGGATCAGGTACTGGCATTTCTCGCGAAGCGACTCTTCGTGTCGTAGCTCGTGATCGAAGGACTCGCGTTGCCACAACGCGCCTGCTCGACCAAGCGCGCGATTGATGGCAAACGACGAACGACCCTTGATGCGTTGGAGAATTTCAGACAACGCGAAGCATTCGCCATGCGACAACGGCAGCGGCATCGCAATGAAATGTACGTGCTCGGGCATCACGATGGCGCTGCAGAGAGACATGCGTACACCATGTTCGGCCAGGATTGCATCGAGAACGATCGAACGCGCGACAGGCGGCAACAGCCAGCGACGCCTGGTATTGAAGGTAACGAAGTAGGCTCGAAAGTCCGTTTGGTAGTGAGGCAACCTTCGTCGATACGCACGGCTCATCGCCCGAGGCTACCTCGGGGTGTGCGTGTCTACACGGGGAAGAAAACGGAGGGACCGGCTTCGGCCGGTCCGGACGGGCTGAAGCCCGCCCCTACGTTTCCTACGCGCGCAGCACTTGGTGTACGAACGCGATCGCGATCGCGCCTTCGCCCACTGCGGACGCCACCCGTTTGATGTTTCCGCAGCGCACATCGCCGACGGCGAACACGCCGGGGATGCTCGTCTCCAGCAGGTAAGGCGAGCGTTGGCGCGACCAGTTCACGAGATCGAGTGGCTCGAGGTCGGGGCCGGTGCGTACGAAGCCGTGGCCGTCGAGCGCGAGGCATCCTTCCAGCCACGACGTGCACGGCTCGGCGCCGGTCATCACGAAGATGTGGCGGATGTCGTGCGTCTCGCTGGGCCGGCCTTTCGTCTTCCAGCGCACGCGTTCGAGGAACTCGTCGCCTTCCAGCGCCTCGATCTCCGTCTCGGTATGCAGCTCGATTTTCGGATGGGTCTCGATGCGCCGGATGAGATAGCGCGACATGCTCTCCGACAGGCCGTTCGAGCGCACGAGCACATGCACCTTCTTCGCCGTCTCGGCGAGGAACACGGCCGCCTGGCCCGCGGAGTTGCCGCCGCCGACGACGATCACTTCCTCATCGCGGCAGACCTGCGCCTCGAGATGCGTCGCGCCGTGATAGATGCCGAAGTTCTGGTAGCGCGCGAGATTCGCGACCTGCAGCTCGCGGTACTTCGCGCCGGTCGCGATGATGATCGTGCGCGCGGGAATCCGTTGCCCGTTTTCGATCTCGACCGCGTACGGCTGCTCGTCGCAACGGAGGCGCGCCGCGCTCTTCGCGATCATCACCTGCGCGCCGAATTTCTCCGCCTGCGTGAACGCGCGGCCGGCGAGCTCCTGGCCGGAGATGCCGGTGGGGAAGCCGAGGTAGTTTTCGATGCGGGAGCTGGAGCCGGCCTGGCGGCCGGGCGCATTCGACTCGATGACGAGCGTGTCGAGTCCTTCCGAGGCGGCGTACACGGCGGCAGCGAGTCCGGCCGGGCCGGCGCCGATGATGAGGACGTCGCGGATGCGCGTGTCGTCGATCGTCTCGTTCAGACCGAGCGCGTCGGCGATCTCTTCGTTCGACGGATTGCGCAGGACCTTCGAGCCGCGCCAGATCACGACCGGCACGTCCTCTTCATTGATGTGAAAGCGGTCGAGGATGTCCTGCACGCCGGCGTCGCGGTCGAGATCGATCGACGTGAACGGATGGCCGTTGCGCGTCAGGAACTCCTTCACGCGCAACGTGTCGGCGCAGTAAGGCGAGCTGAGGACGATGACGTCGCCGAAGCCGTGCGCGATCAACTCGACGCGGCGGAGGATGAACGCGCGCATCAGGATCTCGCTCAGCTCCGCGTCGGTCTGGATGAGCGCGAGCAACGCCTCGCGCTCGATCTCGATCACTTCCGACGGCTCCGTCGCGCGGATCGTGCTGAGCGCGCGGCGGCCGGCGACGAGCGAGTGCTCGCCCGTGAACTGCCCGCGTTCCAGCGATGCGATGAGGTGCTCTTCGCCGCCGCCCGTCTGCATCGCCTCGAGGCGTCCGCTCAGCACGGCGTAGAAGTGGAAGTGTTGCTGGCCCGCTTCGACGAGCACTTCGTCCTTCTCGACGGAGCGCCGTTTGCCGTGCGGCTCGAAGCGCTCGAGCTGGCTCGCGTCGAGGACGGGAAACGCGCGTTCGCGCGTCTCGGCGGGGAAGGGAACGGCGGTCATGACTTCACGTCGATCACCACGCGTCCCCGCGTCTGGCCGGCCAGAATCTCCTCGGACAACTCGCGGATCTTCGACAGCGGCTCGATGCGTCGCAGCTCGCGCAGTTTGTCGAGGTCGAGATCCTTCGCCAGCCGCGCCCACGCAGCGATGCGGCTCTCTTTCGATGGCTTGTTCGTGCTGACGCCGAGGATGGAGACGTTGCGGAGGATGAAGGGCCAGACGGCGGTCTGGATGTCCGCGCCGCCGGCCATGCCGCACGAGGCGACCGAGCCTTCGTACGCGGTCTGCGCGACGAGATTGACGAGCGTGTCGCCGCCGACCGTGTCGACCGCGCCCGCCCAGCGCTCGCTCTGCAGCGGTCCGCCTTTCTTCGACAACTCGTCGCGATGAATGATCGCGCTCGCGCCGAGGCTGCGGAGATACGGTTCCTGTTCGGGGCGACCGGTGGAGGCGACGACGCGGTAGCCGGCGCGCGCGAGAAGCATCACAGCGATGGATCCGACGCCGCCCGCCGCGCCGGTGACGGCGACTTCGCGGCCGTCCGGCGTCAGGCCGTTCCGTTCCAAGGCCATCACGCAAAGCATCGCCGTGACGCCCGCGGTGCCGACGGCCATCGCGAGGTCGAGATCGAGCCCGTCCGCGAGCGGCACGAGCGTTTCGGCTCTCACGCGCTGCTGTTCCGCGTAACCGCCGCCGTCGCTTTCGCCGAGGCCGTGGGCGATGCCGACGACCTGGTCGCCTTCTTTGAATTCTTCGGTGGTGCAGGAGACGACCGTGCCGGCGATGTCGATGCCGAGGATCGTCGGGAAACGGCGAACGATGCGGCCGCGGCTCGTGACCGCGAGCGCATCTTTGTAGTTCAGCGAGGAGTAGGCGACGTCGAGGACGACTTCCCCCTCGGGCGCCAAGGAGGCGTCGTCATCGAGGCGGACGTCGGTTTGCGAGTGAGCGACGAGTGCGCGCATAGGCGCGCAAGATTAGCGTACAGCGACCGTTTCCGCCGAGCCGGGCTCCGCCGCGACGCGATCGAGGAACGCCTTGAATCGCCTGAACAGCTCTTCGCTGTGCTCCTGCGGCGCAATGGCGCCGGAAAGCTTCTCGACATGCTTGCCGAGCTGGAGGTCGATGGCGTCGTCGCGCAGGATCATCTGCATGAAGATGTCCGAGACGGCAAAGGCTTCCGGCATCTCGATACCGCGCGCCTTCGCGGCCGCCGCAATCGCCTCGCGCGTCGCGGAACTGAATTCATTGACGTTCGCGAGCAGGCTCGTCTCGATGTGGCTCTCGTTCGGCGTGAGGATCGTGCTCGCGCTCTGTCCCGGACGCCACGCGTCGCTCGCGTTGACGATGCCGCGCGTCGCGGGGAGGAAGAGCTTGTCGCC
>JAFAVZ010000484.1 GCA_019242175.1 Acidobacteriota bacterium | reverse complement strand
GAGAGCCGTCAGCACGCCGCGACTAGAGCGGCCGAGAAACGCACGGGTGAGCCCGTCGACCGAGGTGTTGTCGATCGTGATGAGATCGCTGACGCCGTCGGAGTTGAAGTCGGCGACTGTCCGTACCTGGCCGGCGAGCCGGAAAGCGGCCGGGGCGAACGTGCGATCGCCGTTGTTGAAGAAGATCTGCGTCTCGTTCGAGCTCAACGCCCCAGCGACGTCCAGCTTGCCGTCGCCATCGAAGTCGCCAGCGCGAAGCGTGCGGTATTCGTCGAACGACGCCACCATCGTCGACGGTACGCCGGCGGCGAATCCACCGGCTCCGTTCCCGGCGTAGAGCACGAAGACGTTCTGCCCCGGTGCAGGCCGCTCGTGAGTGAGGACGTCGACCTTTCCATCGCCGTCGAAGTCGCCGGCCACGGCTCCTACGACGGCGTTTACCGTCGTTGTGGAAACAGGCGCGCCGAACGTGCCACCGCCCTGACCCAACAGGATGCCGAAGCTGGCGCTCCTGTACTTGCTGACCAGGACGTCGGGTCGTCCATCACCGTTGAAATCGGCGAGGTTCTGCGCTTCGTAAGTCGACGCGCTGTTACCGCTCTGAATGCCGGCGGCGAACGTGCCGTCGCCATTGCCGGCATACGACGCGACAGAGCTCGAGCCGATGACGAGAACGTCTTGCTTGCCATCGCCATTGAAGTCGCCGACGCGCACTCCGCCGTTCGGATAAGGCGCCTCCGCCGTGAACGTGCGCGGATTCAGCATCATGCGATTGCCTGCACCGAACAGCGGGCAGGCAATCAACAGGCACGCGAGGACAAAGATCGGGCGGCGATTGGGCATGAGCGGGCTCTCTCTCCCGGGAACGGCAGCCAAGATACGGCTTCGCCTACCCCGCTGTCCAACGCCGCCGACTGCGGCGATCAGGCGCGTTTCCGCGGGCGTTGCGGCGGCACGACGATCTCTTCCACCACCTCCTCTTCCTCGTCCTCGTCGTTGTAGCGGGAGAGGAAAACGACCGCGCCGGCGGCCACGGTCAGCGTCGCCATGCCGACCACGATCACTTCGGGATGGCGGCGGATGTAGTCGCCGATCTCGTCGAGCAGATTGTCGACGTCGGTGGATTCGAGGCGGGCGCGCAGGCGGTCGATCACGATGTCGACGACGCCGAGTCGCTGGACGAGGTCGATGAGGGTCTCGGGGGTGACGGCTTTCGCTGCAGTTTTCTTCAGCGACGACGGCTCGCGGTCGGCGGCGCGGCGGCGCGTGGGGCGTTCATTCTCGAGGTTCGCAGACGTACTCGTGGGCATTCGTAGTAGCTCCTCCGTCTTTGCGCAAAGTGCAAAGACGCGACCAGCTGAAAACGTCCGTTACGATTACGCGCTTGCTCTACATCTGCCCGCTTTGCCGCGTCCCGCTCACCGCTGACTCCGATGCGCTCCACTGCTCCTCGTGTGGCGCGCGGTATCCCGTCGAGGACGGCATCGCCGACTTCTCCGGCGGCGCCTACTACGATCACTTCACCGGTCCCGAATCCCTCGGCGAAGAGCATCGCGTGGGCCTCGCCGGCGAGGTTGAAGGCTCGCGTTGGCGCATCGAGCGCTTCTACGCGCCGCGTCTCGCGCGCGGATCGAGCGTGCTCGACGTCGGCTGCGGCAACGGCGTCTCCGTCGACGTCCTCCACGAGCTCGGCTTCGACGCGTGCGGCATCGACCTCTCCTCTCTGCGCAAATGGCAGTGGCGGGAGCGCGAGCATCGCGATCGGCTCGCAGTCGCCAGCGCGTTGGAGCTGCCGTTTCCCGAGGCCGCGTTCGACGTCGTGCTGTCGTCCGGCGTGATCGAGCACATCGGCGTCGAAGAATTCGGCGGCGCGACGTACAGCGTTCGTCCGCTCGTCAACCGCGATGCGTTACGCGATACCTTCGCCGCGGAGCTGCTGCGCGTCACGAAGCCGGGCGGCAAGGTCTACATCGACTGCCCGAATGGCGCGTTCCCGATCGACTTCTGGCACGGCGCGGTCGCGGGCAATGCGCGCTGGCACTCATGGAAGGAAGGCTTCCTGCCGTCTTTTCGCGACGTGAAACGCCACGTCGGCAACGTGACAGAGATCCGGCGGCTTCCGGCCCGCGATCGCTTCGCGTTCAAGCAGGTCGGGCGGCACTGGTATGGGAAAGCGTTCCGCGCGCCGATGGCCTGGTGGCTTCGTTTCGCGCGCGGAACGCCTTATCTGGTCGTCGAGATCACCCGGTAGTCGTCGCCGGCGGATTTTGCGGCGTCGCTTCCGGAACCGGATTCGCGTCCGGCGTCGGCACCGGCTCTTCGGGCACCGGCGCCATGGACGCCATCCAGTCGTCGAACTCCGCCTTCGTATCCACGAACAGCATGCCGCGCATGCGGTAGTGGCCGAGGCCGCAGAGCTGGGCGCAGGCGACGTCCCATTGCTGGCCGTTGTTCCCCTTCACCGGCGTGAAATGGATCGGCACGTCCATGCCCGGGATCGCGTCCTGCTTCACGCGCATCACGGGGAGGAAGAAGCTGTGGATGACGTCCTTCGACGTGATGTGCACGATCACCGGCCGATTGAGCTCCACGTGCAGTTCATTGAGCGCCGCGACGTCGTCTTTGCCGTCCGGATCGCTCGGATCGAGACCGAGCGGATTCGTCGCATTGACGAGGCTCACGTCGCGGCGGCCGAACTTGCCGTCGGGACCGGGATAGTGGATGTTCCACGCGAACTGCTCCGCGACCATGTGGATCACGAGCGGGTTCGTCTCCTTGCCCGGCTGCGACGTCCACAATTTCCACGCCGGGATCGAGAAGCCGATGAGCAGCACGACTTCGATCACGGCGACGCCCGCTTCCACGCTCGTCGACCAATGAGAGCGCATGCCCTCGTAAGACGACGTCGGATTGTTTTTCGCGCGGAAGCGCCACAGCACGTAAAGGAAATAGCCGCCCCAGAAGACGAAAAGGATGAGCATCAACACGTGGACGTACGCATTGAGTCGATCCAGCGTGGGCCCATGCGCCGAGGCGTCCATGGGCATCATCTTCGCCAGGAATTCGGTCATCCAGTTCATGCCGTCACCGCCATCGCGTCAGAAGGAGGCGGTGCGAGGGGAGCCGCATCGTCTTCCACGTTCTGCGACAGGAAATCGCCGCTGGGTCCGCGCACGCCGTACTCGTAGGGTCCGCGGTAGACGACCGGCGCCACTTCGAAATTGCCGTGCGCGAGCGGAGGCGAAGTCGCGGCCGCCCACTCCAGCGTCGTGGCATCCCACGGATTGGAGCCGACCAGCTTGCCCCACTTGATGCTGGCGAAGAAGTTGTAGATGAACGGCAGCTGGAAGATCAGCAATCCGACTGCGGACATCGACATGAACGGATTCGTCGCCGCGGCTGCGCCCTTGGCGTGCGCGTACTGCATGCCGCCGTCCCACAGACGGCGCGAAACGCCGGCCAGGCCCTGGTAGAACATCGGGAAGAAGATCCCGTTGATGCAGAGCAGCGAGCCCCAGAAATGGATCTTGCCCAACGTGTCATTGAGCTTGCGGCCGGTGACCTTCGGGAACCAGTAATAGATGCCGGCGAACATCGCGAAGATCGTCCCCGGCGCGACCACATAGTGGAAGTGGCCGATGACGTAATACGTGTCGTGCAGATGGATGTCCGCCGCGGCGAGGCCGAGCGGCAATCCGGTCAACCCGCCGATGCCGAACATCGGCAGGAACGCCAGCGCGAACAGCATCGGCGTCGTGAACCGGATCGACGAGCCCCACAGCGAGATGAACAGAGCCGTCAGGATGATGACCGACGGGATCGAGATGATCATCGTGGTCGTCTGGAAGAAGGCGCTGATCACCGTGCCCATGCCCGTCATGAACATGTGGTGGGCCCACACGACGAACGACATGAAGCCGAGGAAGACCGAGGCGCCGACCATGGAGCGGTAGCCCCAGAGCGGACGCCGCGTATTGTTCGCAATCACCTCGGCCACGATGCCCATCGCGGGCAGGATCAACACGTAAACCTCGGGGTGCGCGAGGAACCAGAAGAGGTGCTGCCAGAGCAGCGGATTGCCGCCGCCGGCGTTGCCGAGGACCTGGCCGGAGATGACCAGGCCGCTCGGCAGGAAGAAGCTCGTGCCCGCGACGCGATCCATCAGCTGCATCACGCCTGCCGCCTCGAGCGGCGGGAACGCGAGCAGCAGCAGGAACGACGTCACGAGCTGCGCGTGGACGAAGAACGGCAGACGACCGAACGTCATCCCCGGCGCGCGCAGTTGAAGGATCGTGACGATGAAGTTGACGGAGCCGAGGAGCGACGAGGTGATCAGGAAGATCATCCCGACCAGCCAGAACGTCTGCCCCTCCGTGGCTATGATCGACAAGGGTGGATACGACGTCCAACCCGAGTTCGCCGCGCCGCCCGGCGCCGCGAAGCTGGCGAGCATGATCAGACCGCCCGGCAGGAAGCACCAGTAGCTGGCCATGTTCAGCTTCGGGAACGCCATGTCCGGCGCGCCGATCTGGAGGGGGACGAGGTAATTGCCGAAGGCGCCGACCGCGAGGGGGACGATGGCCAAGAAGACCATGATCGTCCCGTGCATCGCGCCCAGCTGGTTATACGCCTCGGGCAGCAGGATGCCGCCCGGGGCGCGCGCTTCGCCGAGGACTTTCATGACGCCGAACGCCTTGCCCGGCCAGCCGAGCTGCAGGCGCATCAGGATCATGAGCGAGAAACCAAAGAGCAGAAAAAGCAGCGCGGTGACGCCGTACTGAACGCCGATCCACTTGTGATCGACAGAAAACACGTAGCGCCTGACCCAGCTCTGGCGTTGGGACACTCACTCCTCCTCGACGAAACTTCGTAGGATCAGCGGCTCGTGGACTTGGTCGCGTCGACGAGCTCGAGCGCCGTGGCTTCCATCGGCAACGAGACTTCCTCGACGTGCAGACCGGCGATCGTGGCGTTCGGCTTCTCCGTGCCGGCATACGCGAAGTCGACCGTGACGCTGCCGTTGGCCTTGACTTCGACGTTCTGCACGACCGGGCCATAAGCCTCATGCCACGCGACGATCTGGTACTTGCCCGCCGGAACGCCGGAGATCTTGAAGGCGCCGGTGTTGTCGGTGACGGCGTAGAAACCGCTGTTGGCGACGCCGATGTAGCCCGACATCCAGGGATGGACGTCGCACTTCACGTGGAGCATCGTCTCCGCCGCTTTGAGCTGGTACTTGAAGACCATGCCCGCGGTGGGCTGGCCGGTGTTGAAGTTGTTGCCCTTGGTGCTGAGGCTGTGGATGTTGTGCAGCGTGGCGTCGCTGTTCTTGACCTCGAGGGTCTGGCCGACGCGCGCACCCTGGATACGCGGGTGGTACTGGCAGCCGCGCTGGTCGATGACCGCGGAGGCGGCCGGGGCGGCGCCGCCGCCGTTGGCCTTGAGCATGACGAACGAGTTCGCCAGGCCGCCGTCAGCCGCGCGCAGGACGATGTCGGACGTCACGCGCTTGCCGGCGTTGATGGTCAGGCAGTTCGGATCCGCACCCATCGGGATGCGGGCATTGGCCGGCGCGGGGCCGGTGAGCTTCACATGACCTTCGATCGTTCCGGTCTGGGCGAGCACGGGGAGAGCGAGGAGAGCTGCAACACAGACGGCAACGTATACACGGGTCTTCATCATTGATTCGTGCCTTTCTCGGGAGTTTGGTTCTGCTGCGCGCTCGCAGGAGGCTTGTTGTCGAGATCGCTCGTCAGAACTTTGTTGCTGCGGGCTTTGAGGTACTGGTAGATGAAGCGAATCTGTTCGTCCGTCACCGTGCCGCGGAGCGGAGGCATGCTGCGCTCCGGACGGCCGTTGAGGACGATGTAGTTGAAGCCGGGGAAGCTGAAGCGGCGAATGGAGTAGCGCAGGTCGACCGGCGCGAGACCCTTCGGATCGGCGACGGCATCCTGGCCGTGGCAACGGGCGCACACCTGGTTGAACACCGCTTCGCCGCGGTGCGCTTCCTCGATGTTCGCCGGCGGCACGCGCCGGGTGAGCAGCGGACGGATCTCCACCGGCACGAGGAGCTCGGCCGGGAGCACGCCGCTCACGTCCAGCTCTTCGCGGATGGCCGCGGCGCACGGCTCGTTGATCCCGGCCGCGGTGTAGGCGGCGGGTACGGCGTGCGGGCGGTCGATCGCGATGACGTTCACGACGCCGTCGAGGCCGAGCTCGAGGATGCCCAGGCCGGCGAGCGGCGCCCACATCACGGCGGCGTCGACTTTGCCGTCATTCGCATCCTGCAGCGCGCGGAACGGCGCCGACGATTCGTCGGCGTATTCGGTGATCTGGGTGATGCCGACGGCGCGCGCGGCAGCGGCGGCGGAGCTGCCGCCTTCGACCGCGACCTTCAGGTCTTTCACGCCCGGCGCCTTCGCATTCGGAATCGATTCCGCGAGACGCTGGGGGACGACGAGGACGTACGTCGAGCCGTAACGCTCGACACCATTGAGCACGCCGGCGATGCGCGCCGGCGACTGGCTCATCAACGGGTGACAGGGAGACTCGGCGGCGGCGTCCGCCGCGGGCGGCGCCTCCTGCGGCGGCATGCTCTCGGCGTTCGCGACGCTGCGCATGCCGCCGGCAATCGTCATCACCGCCGCGACGGAAAGAGCGGCAACCTTCAGTTTTCCACTCATCAGAAGCCCATCCTCACGCGCACATAGGCGATGTTCTGGTCGTAGGACGGCGGCAGGATGCCGCCCATCAGCATTGCGACGCCGGTCACGTACAGCGGCGCGTACGTGAAGCCTTTGTAGTTGTAGTCGTTGATCGTCCACTTCTCCCACTGGTAGCCGGCGGCGAGGGAGAGATGGTCGTTGACGGTGTACGTCAGCTCGGGGTTGAGGGAGTGCGTCGTCGTGTCGTCCACGTCGTCGAACGGCTGGGGAACGAAGAGGTTGACGTCGTCCGTGGCCGCCGTGCCGAGGGGGCTGGAGTACGACTGGCGGCCGTCGCTCTTCGCGAAGACGTACTGCAGCGAGAGCTTCAGCTTGTCCGGGATGAACTGCGCGTCCATGCCCAGGCCGGCCGTCATGTAGTTGTCGCGCGAGTTCGCCTTCCAGTTGCTGTTCGACTGGAGGACCGGCTGGCGCAGGTACGGATCGCTGATGCCGTTGACCGTCCACTGCCGGCTCTGCGACTCGTACTGCTGCTTCTCGTAGCCCGCTTCGGCGAAGAAGTCGATCTTCTCCGTCGGCGACCAGGTGTAGTCGAGGCCGATCGAGGCGCGGCGGTCCCAACGGACGCCGAACTGCTCGTCATTGCTCGTCTGCACCTTCACGTTCTCGGCCGTCATGGAGCGCGCAGCGAGCTTCGCGACGTTGTAATCGGTGTTCACGAACTGGAGGTGGCCGGAGAGCGACTGGGTGTCGCTGAGAGCCCAGGTGACCATGCCCTGCAGCTCGTTGCGGCCGTACGGCGACTCATCGAATTTGATCAGCCAGGGGAACATCGGATGCGCGGCCGGATTGCCCTGCACGATGTTGTACTGGTCGAAGTCGTAGTCGGAAGTCGTGCGCTGCGTGCGCTCGTACCAGGTCTTGAACTCGAGCGCGCCCATCATCGTGGTGTCGTACTCGACCTTGAACTTGTTGTCGTTCGACCACTTGATCTCGCGGAACTCGCGGTTCATCCGCTCGAAGGTGTAGACGCCGGAGAGCTTCGACATCGGCGTCAGCTGCCAGGTGCCTTCCAGCGTCATGGTGTGCTTCGAGTAGTCCGCCGGAACGGTCATGTACGTGCCGCCGGCGGTCTCCGGGTTGCGGATGTCCTGATCCTCGCGGACGAACTGGAACATCGTGAACTGCTTCTCGTTGTTGTCGAGACCGTAGAAGCGGTACTGCGCGGTGAGGCGCGCCTTCGGGTTGAGATCCGAGGTCCAACGGAGCTGGACGGTCTGGGTGTTCATCGCCGTCTCGGCCGTGGAGCGCGGAAGGCCGGCCGGATCGGTCGCGTTGAACGACGGATTCACCGGGCTCTTGAGCGGCGGATCGGCGGAGTTCGTGGAGAACGGCAGGAGCTCCTCGTTCTGGCGCATGAAGCCGACGGAGGCGAACGCGTTGAACGTCGAGTTCCACGGCAGCTTCTTGGCCACGAACGTGGCGCTGCCTTCGTAGTACTTGTTGCTCGGGTAGAGCGACATCCGCCCCAGCGCCGGGCCGCAGTTGAACGTGCAGTTCAGGCCGCCGGCGGCGTCCTGGATGCGGAACGGGTTGTCGAACGTGAAGGACTGGATGTGATCGACGAAGTCCGAGACCCGCAGCTGCGCGTTCGCGTAGTACGGACTCTCGGGCTTGGCCCACTCGCCGCTGAGGCGCACTTCGTGGGTGTCGTAATCCACCGGCCACGGCATTTCGACGAAGCTGCCGAAGCCAAACGAGCCGCTCCACGGCCGGATGCCCTGCCGCGACTCGTTGCTTGCGGACAGTTTCAAAACGAACGGATAGGTGGACAGGAGGGTGAAGTCGCCGCCGAGCGTCTGGCGGTGGAGCGACTCGTCGATGTATTCAGCGCCGGAGCTGATGTAGGCCAGGAGCTTGTCCCGCATCTCGGACTGGTTGGCCGAGTTCTGCAGGTCGCGCTGCATGCCGTCCGGCAGGCGGAGAGCGTCGGAACCGACGCCGCTCCAGAGCGACTTCGCATCGAACATGTAGTTGTGCGGAGTCTCGTTGTAATTGAGGCTGTAGTAGTAGCTGCCAGCCTCGCCGCCGTCGATCGCGACGTCCTGATCCTTGCGGCCGATCTGGCGCGCCCAGATGTTGAAGATCGTGTTGTCCTGGCGGAAGTGGCCGTCGACGCCGGCGGTCATCCCGCTGCGGACGTCACGGAACTCGGCGAACTTCGCCGAGATCTTGTCGTCTTCCACACCGAACAGGCCGAGGGAGACGCGCACGGCCCAGGGATTCGTCGCCTGGCCGCCGAGGAAGTCCGGCTCGACCGCAGAGTAGTTGTGGTACAGCAGCGGACCGCCCGGAAGCGGATAGTAGTTGCGCGGAACGCGGATGCCGGCGTTCGGCCGGATGCGCGGGTCGATGGTGCGCGTCGACTGCATGTGCCACACGGGGAACAACGTCCCCGGCCGCGTGGCCTCCTGAGCCCAGCCGCTCGTCGACTGATTCGTCTCGGTCGACTGCATCGTCATGCCGGTGGCCGAGCCGTCGGTCGTCGTGCCGGTGCTCGAAGTAGTCGACGTCGTCGTCGCGGTCCCGGTGGGAGCCGCGGTCGTGGTTGGTGAAGACTCCTGGGCCGCTACGGTTCCCGCCAGCAGGAGCGCGATGGAAA
>JAFAVZ010000561.1 GCA_019242175.1 Acidobacteriota bacterium | reverse complement strand
CACGCCGCCGCAACGATCGCACTCCGGGACGCGGAATCCGCCGACGACGTCCGCGCCGACGTTCGCATCGCCGTCCGGCGCAAAGTCCGCCTCGTCCGCGCGCAGCACGTCCCACGGCGCGTTCTGCAGCCACTCCGCGTTCAGCATCTGCATTCGCTCCTGCACGTCCGCGCGCGGAAACTCGGCGTGGCAATCGAGGCAGACGACGACGCGATTGCGTCCGTGCAGTTGGACGACCGCGCGGCTTCCCGCCTCCTGATGCAAATCGTCGACGTTCTGCGTGATCAGCTGATGGACTTTGCCCTGCGCCTCGAGCGCGGCGATGGCGCGATGCGCGTCGTTCGGCTTCGCCGCCGCGAACCGGGGCCAGCCGCGAAAGGAGCGCGCCCAGTAGAAGCGGCGCACTTCCGCGGAACGGACGAAGCTGTTGTAGTAGATCGGCTTGTGCCGCGTCCAGGCGCCGCCCGGGCTGCGATAGTCGGGGATGCCCGACTCGGTGCTGCATCCGGCGCCGGTCAGCACGACCATGCGCCGCGCGTTCTCCACGAATTGGTCTAGGGTCAATCTCTCGCCTTCAGGCGCTCCAACAACCTTCCCGGCGGGTTGAACTCCCCCGCTCCCGAAAAAGCGATGTCGTCGATGACGAACCGTTCGTTCTCCCTCGTCACGATCACCGTATCGTTCCAGCTCATACCTTCCGACAGGAACTGCACGACGACCGTCCCGCCGCTGCCGTCCGCCGCCGGCTCCGTCTTCGCGATCTGGAAAGACGTCGGCCCTTCGAACACGCTCGTGAAGTAGTCGCCGTCGACGAACGGCGGCTTGTCGCCCGGATGCGCCTTCGCGTATGCGGCGCTGTACTTGCCCGCGCTCTCGATCGCCGCCTGCAATCGCGAGCTGAGCATCGGCCGCAGGCGATCGAGGTCCTTCCCCTCCGGCAGCCCTCCCGGCCGATGCGCGATATACGTCTTGTAGAACCGGTCGACGACCTGGTCGGGCGTGTCGGGCGGCGGCGGTGCGGTCGTTGCGCAGGCGACGAAGAGCAGTGCGGCGGCGAAAGCGACGGAGCGCTTCACGGCTTGAAAGGCTCCGTCATCTTCGGTCCCGTAGCGATGTCCGTCAGCGCCTCGATCAGCACCTTCTCGCCCTTCTGCAGATCGGCGATCGGGTTCTTCTCGTCGACGTCGTGGCCGGGATACGGCTTGTCCGGGAACCACATGCCGAACGCAATCGAGTTCGGGAGCCGCTTCGCGTAGGTGCCGCCGCCGGAGATCGCCGGCTTCTCCCGCACGCCCGTCGCTCGTTCGTAAGACGCGAGCAGCCGCTTGACCATCTTGCTGTTGACGTCGAAGCCGAGAGGCTCGTCGCCGAAGTAGCCGCCGAAGACGAAGGCGGCGCCGGTGCGCGCGTTGTAGTCGGCGACGAACTTCTCGAGATACGCCTGGCTCTGCGGCGCGGTGCGCGGCGGGATGCGGCGCAGGTTGATGGACAGCACGCGCTTCTTCGGATCGTCCTTGTCGGACTTCACCGTCGCGACGTTCACCGTGTACTTGCCCCAGATCGGATCGGTGTCGGTGATGCCGAGGCCGGTGCCGTAGAGGTCCTGGCCGGCGAGACGGGCGAAGGAGAGGAGGTCATCCACGCCGCCGGCCGGCACCTTCCCTTCCATCAGCTTCGCCAAAGCCACGAGCGCGTTGCGGCCGCCGTCGATGTTCACGCCGGCATGCGCCGACTTGCCGTACACGACGATGCGCAGCTGGTTCGCGTTCGGCACGCGCACGAGACGCGTTCCGGCCGGGAGCTTGAATGCGTCGAGCTGTTCGAGCAGCGGCGCCCAGTTCGGCTGCGAGCCGTCTTTCCATTGCAGCAGCACTTCCGCGCGGTCGGGCACGATGCTCGGCGCGAGGCCGGCCGTGATGTCGGTGGCGGTGTACGGGAAGTCCTTCCCCACGCGTGCGTCGAGCGTCGTCGTGATGAACAGCCCGTCCCACGCCTTCTCGCCGACGATCACCGGGAAGCCGGAATCGAGCACGAGCGAGTAGTCCGGCGCCTTGTGCGTCTTCAGGTACTCCGGAATCTCCTGCGCGTCGGACTCTTCCTGACTCCCGACCAGCAGCCGGATCGTGTGCGTGCGCGTCACGCCGCTTTCCTTCAGCGCCTTCATCGCGAGCAGCGCCTGGATGAGCGGCCCTTTGTCGTCCGCCGAGCCGCGGCCGTACACGTAGCCGTTCGCCACGATGCCGTTGAACGGCGGGAACGTCCACGCCTCGACGTCGACCGGCTGGACGTCGCCGTGGATGACGAGCCCGAGGACCGGCGCGTTCTTCTTCGACGCGGCGAGCTCGATCTCCGTGATCGGGCCGGAGTCGGTCGTGGTGAAGCCGAGCTCCTTCGCCGTCTTCATCAGCCATTGCTTCTGATCGGCGTGCGCCTGTTCATTGTTCGCATAAGTCGGGAACCGCAGCACCTCGGAAATCATGGGCACGAGGCGGGGCGACTCGACCTTGTCGTAGTGGGCCTGCACCTTGGCGACGTTCGTGGCCAATGCGGAGGCGAGTAAGAGGGAGAAGAAAGGCATCCGGTTCACTCCTGCCAACGTAGAATCGGGCAAATCGTAGTTCGCAACGGGTCCACTCAATATACCCAAGGGAGTCCGGATGAAAACTGTGCTGAAAATTTTCGGCGGCGTCGTGCTGCTCGTCGTCGCCCTGGCGGGCGGCGGCATCGGCTGGCTGGCGCTGCGCAAGCCGGCCCAACGGCCGCCTTCGACGGAAAGGATCGAAGTCACGCAGGCCCGCCTCGACCGCGGAGAGTATCTCGTCCGCCACGTCGCCGACTGCCTGAATTGTCACTCCGACCACCTGACGTCGTTCGGCGTGCCGATCAAGCCGGGCACAGAAGGGATGGGCGGCTTCGTCTTCGACAAGAAGCTCGGCTTCCCGGGCGTCGTCGCCGCGCAGAATCTGACTCCCGATCCCGCGACCGGCATCGGCAACTGGACGGATGGCGAAGTCCTCCGCGCGTTCCGGGAAGGCGTCGACCGCCAGGGCAACGCGCTCTTCCCGATGATGCCCTACCAGCACCTCCGGGTGATGAGCGACGAAGACGCGAAGTCGGTCGTCGTCTATCTCCGCACGCTCAAGCCGATCCACAACCAGGTGCCGCTCAAGCACATCGACTTCCCGGTCAACCTCTTCGTGAAGTTCGCGCCGCAGCCGCTCACCGGCCCGGTCAGCGCGCCCGATCCGCACGATTCGGTGAAGTACGGCGAGTACCTCTCGCGCATCAGCGGCTGCTACGAATGCCACACGCCTCACGACGATCAGAACCAGCTCATCGCCGACAAGGCGTTCAGCGGCGGGTGGCGGATGGAAGGACCGTGGGGCCTCAACTACACGGCGAACATCACGCCCCATCCCGACACGTACGTCGGCCGCGCGACGAAGGCGGAGTTCATCAGCCGCTTCCGCTCGTTCCAGGGCCTCGACGCGTCGAATTCGCCCGAGGCGCCGAAAGGCCAGAACACGATCATGCCCTGGCTCACCTTCTCCGGCATGACCGACCAGGACCTCGGCGCCATCTACGACTTCCTGAGGACGCAGAAGCCGATCGAGAACAAGGTGAATCCGTTCCCGAACAAGGGATGACGAACCGTTACTGGTTGCTGGTGACTAGTGAAAAGCGTTGGAACGGGCTTCAGCCCGTTCCGGGACCGGCTGAAGCCGGTCCCCACAGTTTCTACTTCCTCAATCCCCCCTCGTACTCCGGCTTCGCCACACCCATCAGGTAGTGATCGAACCAGCCCACGATGTGCTGCAGGCGTTCCACGCGGTGCCACGGCTTTCCGCTGCGCGAGAGCTCGTGCGACTCGCCGGGGAAACGCACCATCACCGTCGGGCGGTGGAGGTACTTCAGCGCGCGGAACAGCGCTTCGCCGCCAGCCGCGGGAGGCGTGCGGTAATCGGACTCGCCTTCGATGAACATCACCGGCGTGTGGATCTTGTCCACGTTCGTGATCGATGAGCGGGCGACGAAGTCGGACGGATCCTCGAACGGCGCCTTGCGGAACCACGTCGGCTGGAACATCGTGAAGTCCCCGGTGTACCACCACGACGCCCAGTCGGAGATCGACCGCTGCGACACCGCGGCCGCGAAGCGATCCGTGAGCGTGATCGCGTTGTTCGTCAGGACGCCGCCGCCGCTGCCACCGGTGATCCCGAGCTTCTGCGGATCGATGTAGCCCTTCGCGATCACCGCATCGACGCCGGCCATCAGATCCTTGTGATCGTCGCCCGGGTACTTGTACTGGATCAGGTTTCCGAACTCCTGGCCGTAAGACGTCGAGCCGCGCGGATTCGGGTAGAGCACGACGTAGCCCTTCGCCGCCATCCACTGGAACTCGTGATCGAACGTGAAGCCGTACGCCGCGTGCGGACCGCCGTGGATGTTGAGGATGAGCGGGTACTTCTTCGTCGGATCGAAATTCGGCGGACGCTGGATCCAGGCCTGGATCTTCCGGCCGTCGAAGCTCGGGTACCAGATCTCTTCCGGCTCGGTGAGGGTCACCTCGTCCCACAGCTTGCGGTTGACGTCCGTCAGCTGGGAGAGTGCGCCGTCGGCGCCGACGAGGTACAGGTCGGCGATGCGCGTCGGCGTCGAGACCAGGGCCACCGTGCGCCCGCCGCGCATCGTGAAGTTGAGGATCTCCTGATTGCCGTTCGTCCACGTGTCGAGCTTCCCGCTCGCCACGTCGATTTTCTTCAGGTTCGCCCGCCCCTCTTCCGACGCGGTGAGATAGAGCGTCTTCGAATCGGAGCTCCAGAGCGCGCGCTGCTGCCGCGCACCGCGCGGCGAACGCTGGTCGCCGGTGAGGCCGGCCAGAACGTCGTAGTCGTACGTGGCGGTGAGGTTGCGCATCTCGCCGCCGGTCGTCGCGACGACGAAGAGATCGGGCTGATCGTAGGAGCGAACGACCTTGCCATCCGAAGCCACGAACGCGATCCACTTGCCGTCCGGGCTGACGGTGAAACGTCCGATCGCGCCCGTGACGTCGGCGATCTTCGTCATCTCCCCGCCGCCCGCCGCCATCGAATAGAGGTCCTCAGGATCGTTCTCGTCGTAATACCCCTCGGCCACCCGGCCGCTGGTGAAGAACAGGCGCGTGCCGTCCGGGCTCCACTTCGGCTCGCTCTCGTCGAACTCGCCCGACGTCAGCTGCTTCGCCTTCGCATCATCGATGGCGTCGATCAGCCAGATGTGCGTGTGCTCGGAGAAGTCCGCGTAGCCCGCGCCGTTGGAGCGATAGACGGCCTGGTTGATGACGCGGACGTCCGACTTGCGCTCGTCCTTCTCCTTCTTCTTCTCGTCGTCCTTCTTGCCGCTGTCGGGCTTCGACGAGGCCGTGAATGCGATCTGCCGGCTGCTCGGAGCCCAGACGATCGAGTCGACGCCCGACTCGAGCGACGTCAGCGTGTGCGGCTCGCCGCCCGACAGCGAGAGCAGCTGGATCTGCGCCGGCGCCGTCTTGCCGTCTTTCCCTTCGCCGGCGCGGAGGAACGCGAGCGTGCGTCCGTCCGGAGACCAGCGCGGATGCGTGTCGCGCGGACCGTTCGTGATGCGGCGCGGCGTCGCGCCGGCGCGCGTCTCGACGCTCCAGAGCGACGTCGTGTAGCGATCGCCCTTCTCGTCGACTTCCGTCAGCACGTAGACCGCCTGCATCCCGTCCGGCGAGAGCTGCGGATCGGCGATCCAGCGGAAGCGGAAGATGTCCTTCTCCGTGA
>JAFAVZ010000096.1 GCA_019242175.1 Acidobacteriota bacterium | reverse complement strand
TTCTTCCGCGTCGCGATGAGAGCCACGTAGGCCACATCGTCGCGATAGACGATGACCGCGCCGCCCGAGGAATGCTCGTTCCGGGTCTTGGGCATGAAACTCATTCTAGTGGCGTGCGTAAACTTGTAGTGATTTTTTCCAAAAAGGCGTAGATTTCTTCCATAAGCCCGTCGCCGCCGTCGTCGTTGCATCGAGGAGGTTTTGAATGCCTTGGCTCGGTCCTCTCACCGCCGTCGGAATCGTCGTACTCGCCGTACTCGTCTGGTTGCTCTTCCGCGTGCTGCGCCAGGATCAGCTCGCGGCGATCATGACCAAACGCAAGGGGTCTTCGAAGCTGGTTTCCCGCGCGTCGTACACGGGAGGCATGGAAGCCATCCCGGTCGTCCTCTCCCTCGGCAACGACGACGCGATCTACTACGAGAATCCGGACGTGAGCGCGTCTTTCGAGCTCGGTCACATCGACGAGGTCGAATACGACGACGAGAACGCGACCGGCCACTCCGTGGCAGCCGGCTGTCGCATTCTGCGTCTGCGCTCCCACGGCCACGCGTTCGATTTCATCCTCACGGATGCCGATGCGCGCCAGTGGTCCGGCAGCCTCCCCCAACGCCGCGCCGGCGAAGCCGCCGCCGCGATGTGATTCTCCGGAATCGCGTTTTTGCGGAGGGTGTTGTAGCCTGCCTCCACGTCGGGGTGTAGCGCAGTCTGGTAGCGCACCTGCTTTGGGAGCAGGGGGTCGGAGGTTCGAATCCTCTCGCCCCGACCATTCACGTTGCTCTCGCAACGAATTGAGAATTGAAAATTGAGAATTGAGAAAATGGCGGAGCTCGGTCTCCCGTCATTCTCAATTTTCAATTCTCAATTCTCAATTCCGACTTTCCCTCTGTCCCCGTAGCTCAGCTGGATAGAGCAACAGCCTTCTAAGCTGTGGGTCGCAGGTTCGAGCCCTGCCGGGGACGCTCCCTTCTTCTCATGTAGCGACCGGCTTCAGCCGGGCTGGACGGGCTGAAGCCCGCCCCTACATTTTCAGCCGCGGCAGTGCCTTGCGCACTGCGGCGTGGCCGGCGGCGACGTCGACGTCGCGTTGCAGGATCGGGACGTAGCGTTCCGAGAATTCGGGGTCCACGTTCGGGCCGAAGAGGCGGTCGAGGCGCGTGCGGATGTCGTCGACGGCGGCGGTTTCGAAGTCGGCGCGTACGAGCTCGTCGATGTCGACGATCAGAGACGTCATCGGCTTGAGCCAAGCAAAGAACGGATCCTCGTTCAGCAACCGCAGGAGATGTCCGGGGCCTTCGACCGGGCCGTAGCCGAATGCGTAATCGTCGCGGGCGGCGTCGATCAGGCTGCGGTGGAGCGGGAGGAGGAGCTTCGAGACGTCGCGGAGCGCGGCGCGGAGCTGCGCGCGTTCCGGATCGTCGGGCGTGTGCATCGTTCGCTTGTAGAAGGCGTCGCGGTCCATCAGGCGCCAGAGTACAGCACGAACGGCGCCCAGTATTTCGGATAGCGATTGATCGTTCCGGAGCGGAGCAACGCGAGCTTCGCCTCTCGCAACGCGGACGCCGCGTCGCGACGCTCGCGAATCGCTGCATACATCGTCTTCATCAGCTCCGGCGTCGCGCCGTCGTTCACCTGCCAGAGCGCGGCGATCACCTGATGCGATCCCGCCCGCAGAAACGCCCACGCGAGTCCCACCAAACCTTCACCCGCATACGCACGCACGCCGGCGCCGTGACACGCGGAGATCGTGACGAGCCGCGCGTGCAGCGACGGCATGTGGATGACATCGCGCGCGAGCAGGCGATAGCTGCGCGGATCGTCGCGCGCGAGGATGATCGACGAGTCGAGCGGCTTCATCGCCGCCGGCACGCCATGCGCGACGAAGTGGAGGAACGCGAACTGTTCCGGTTTCGCCTCGCGATACGCAGCAGGCGTCGCACGCGGTCCGCGCAGCACGACGCTCTTCGGAAATTGCGCGCGCACGATCCCCACTTCTTCGCCCGCTTTCGGCAACGGCGCGAAGTGGTCCGGATCGGGCGACGGAACATCGCCCACGATCAGCATCTCGTCGCCTGACGCCGGGCGTCGCGTGCTTCCTGCCGCAAGCACCGCGAGTGAGCTGGTCGTCGTGATCGTCACGTCTTCGATCCAGAAGTGGCGCCGTGGCGCGGACGCAATCAGCGTCTCGAAATTCAGCTCGTACAAACGCCGGCTGGGGATGATCGCCACGCGCGTTCCGGGCGCTACGTTCGCCGGCGCGACGAGCAACTCGTACAACTTCGCGCCTGCGGTCGATCCGAGGAAGTCGGCGGCGCTGTCGATGTCGCGCCGATGGCGTTCGACGAGTTGCTCGATCGTCGCGCGCGGCGGCAGATCGATCCGCCGCACTTCCTTCGCCGTGATGACCCACAGATGCGAGCCGTCGTCGCCGAGCCAGTACGACAGCACCGTTCCGCCGAATGCGCGCGCCGCATCGCGCGGATCGCCATTCCGTACCGGACCATCGATGCCCAGCGCCTGTTCCAACGTTTGCGCGCGCGCATGCTCCGCGATCGCGAGCGCTTCGGTATCGTGTTTCTGCGCGGCGAGGAAGCGGATGTACGTCCCGAAGAACGACGTCACGAGGTTGTCGAACGTCAGCTGATGATCGTCGTCGGACGCGTTCGCGCGCGCGATATCGGTCGTGCGCAGCGCCTCGCGAAACTGCTCGTCCGCCTCGCGCGCCTGCCCCTGCCGCGCGTACATCATCGCGAGCAACGCCTGCGCTTCCCACCGCAGCCAAGGGATGTTCCGTTCCTTCGCCTCGGCCGCAATGGCGCGGTATTGCTCCGCGACGCGCGCGACCTTCTCTCGCCCTTCCGCCAGCTGCGGCTCCAGCAGCGAAGCCTCGAGGCGATGCCGTTCCTCTTTCTCCAACCCGGCGTAGATCCGCATCGCCGTGCGGCTGTACTGCTCGGCGCAAGGAACGTCCTTCATCGCCAGACAAAGCGACGCGAGATCGGCGGCGGTCGACGCAACCCGCGGCAGCAGGCTCCGTTTCGTCGCGAGCGCGAGCGCCTCGCCGAGGCGCGTTCGTGCAGCTTGCAGGTCGCCGGTCTGGCGCTCGATCTCCGCGAGGCCGGTCATCCAGAGAATGCGGTCGTCGACGAACATCTGCTGCGTCGCGCCCTGCAGAGCCTCGCGATAGAGACTCGCCGCCAGATCGTAGTCGCCGAGGATGCGGTAGCAGTTGGCGATGTTGCCGATGGTCTTGTAGTTCTCGGCATGCGCCGCGCGCCGGAAAACGCGACGCGACTGCTCGTACTGATCGAGCGCCTCGGCCACCCGCCCTTGATAGAGCAGGACGTACGCGATGTTCCCGAATGCCGCCGCTTCGAGGTACAGATTGCCGCGTTGGCGCGCCGAACGGAGTAGCGCCTCGAATGCCGGCATCGCTGCGCCCGGATTGTCCGGCGTCATGATCGTCGCCTCGAACGAGCCGATCTCCGGCAACAGCTCCGGCGCCACGTTCTGCGCGAGGAGCTTCGCCTCACCGATCAACTCGCGCGAGCGCCCGATCTTGCCACCCCGCACGTTCGCCACCGCCTGCGCGTAAAGCTGTCGCACCGCGAACCGCGAACGCCCGAGTGCCGCGGGCAACGGAGCGGCGAGCTCCTGGAGCGCCGCCGCCCATTCGCCGCTGATCGCATCCGCCTCGCCCTGCAGCACGCGAAAGTACGCGCAAGGCACCGGCTGCGAAGGACAGAAATCGGCGCGGCCTTCAGCCGCGACGCGACGCGCGGCGGGGAAGTCGTACTCGAGGATGAGCCGCCGCCCTTCGTTGTAGCGCGCCAGCGGCGTGAGCTCGCCGGCGCGCGCGTGGACGGCCGTCAGAAGCAGAAAAACGATCAGGGATAAGGCGAGCCGTTCGTCCCGGTGTGCGGACCGCTCCCCTGTCCCTCGGTATCCGATCCGAGGGAGAAACGGAGCATGCTGAGACGACGGTTTCCGCGCTCGACTAATAGCTCCCCCAGGTGGAAGCGGCCGACGTTCTTGAGCGTGATCGTGTTCCCAATCACCGTGATCTGATCGTTGCGCGTCGCGGGATTGAGGCTGTCGAAAAGCCCCACGATCATACGTCCGTTGAACGTCGGCGGCTGCGGCGCGCCCTTCGCCCAGCACTTCTCGTAGAAGCGCACGAGCTCGGGATGGATCGCCTCGCGCGCGACGTCTTTCGGCGGCACCCAGTTCGCCGTCTCCCGGATCTTCTGCGCGAAGTCTTTGTTCGATGCGTACTTTGCGCGGAACGCCTCATCGGTGTCGGGCAGATCGAGCATGTTTCCGGCGCGGATCTCCACGCCGCCGATGTGCAATCCGCGGATGTAGCTCCCCGCTGCGCTGATGTTCGGCTCCAGGCCGGACGAGCCGCCATGTCGCGAAATGAGCTGGCAATGCATCTCCTCGGCGAAGAAGGCGTTGTCGAGAATCCGCAGCTTGCGCAACGTGGCCTTGGCGATCGTGACGAAGCTGCCCGGCTCTTCGTCCGGACCGCCGCTCACTTCCACGGATGCTTCCTCGAACGAGACGCCATTGATGAAGCTCGACGGGCCGACGCGATCCGATGCGTAGCCACCGCCGATCGAAACGACTGCCGAAGCCTGGCTGGGAATCGACGCCTGAAAAGGCCGGCGGAAAGTAGCGCCGAAGCCAAGGGCTAAGCCATGGAACAGGAACGTAGGCGAGGTCGCCATCACATCCTCCTCTTCTCTCTGCAGCGCGCTCTGCAAGCGCGTTCTTGGACCCTAATGGACGTGCAGCGGGAGCGTCCCGATCGATTTTCCCCCATCCGCTTCCACGGCGAGCGTGTATTCGCCGGCCGGAAGCGCGGGGAGGATGAGGGAGACCGGGTCCTTCGCCTGTTCGGCGGTGACGCTGCCGGTCGTGACGACGCGATCTCCGCGGCGGACGGTGACGCGATAAGAGGCGCTCGGCGTCGCCGGAATCATCACGCGTTGGATGCTCGGCGCGTTGGCGGCGAGGCTCACCCCCGGCTGCGTCTCGCTCCGCACTGCGGAAAGCTCGATCGGATTCGCGTTTTCGGCGACGGCGATCCTCGCGGCCGGACGCGGGGCGAAGTTCTGCCAGGCGAGGAAGCTCATCGAGACGATCGCGGCGGCGGTGGCGATGCGGGCCCACCACGCGGTGGCGCGGGAGGGAAAGGTGATCACTTTCGGGGCAGCGCGCAGGACGGAGCGCATGCTGTCGAGAACGATCGCGGCTTCGCGCACGTCGGCCGCGCATTCCGCGCAGTCGAAGAAGTGCTGCTCGAACGCGTCCCGCTGTTCCGGCAGCAGTTCCCCGAGGACGTAGCCCTCGGCGAGTTTGTCGATCTCGATCGCTTCGCTGTGTTCCATTCCCCGTCCTCTCGAAGGCTTTAGTGAAGGGATTCCGGCATTCGTTTCACCCTTTCCTTCGCGAGGCTCCTTTCCGACTCCGATACTTGTCGCGGAAACGCTCCTTCGCCCGGTGCAGAAGCACGCGGAGGTAGTCGCTGCCGACGCCGAACTGGCGGCAGACATCTTCTTTCTCGCGCTCTTCGAGGAACCGCGCGCGGAGGATGTCCGCGTCTTTGCGCGGGATCTCGTCGAGGATCTCCCGCACCGCCGCGTTCGTCTCCTGCGTGGCGAGGTTTTCATCCGGCAGCGTCGCCGGATCCTGGATGTCGATGCTGTCGTCGAGCGGCTCGGCCCGGTGCTCGGCGCGATACCACTCGAAGAGGACGTTGTTGCAGACGCCGTTCACGAAGGCGCCGAGCTTGACGCGTTCGCGGATGCCCTTCTCGGAGCGCAACGCCGTGAAAACGCGGAGGAAGACTTCCTGGCGGACGTCTTCGATGGCCTGCATGGTGCGCAAACGCTGGCGAAGCTTGAGCAGGAGGATGTCCTGGAAGTAACGGACGAAATGCTCCTGCGTGACGCGGTCGCCGGCCGCCAGTCGGCGCACGTATTCGTCGTCGAAAGTGAAGAGCTCCACGAGTGTCACGTAATTTACTAGAGGGAGGGACGAGCGCAAAAAAATCACGCCTCCGCGGCTGGTTGGGGAAGGGTTGGAAGGCAGAAACCAGCCGGAGAGGCGTGAAATTGTGTGCTAGCTACGCTCTGAGGCGGATAAGTCTACCGCAAGTAGGAAAGGTGGGTATCAGAATCTCGCGCATGGAGAATGGTTGCGCCGCCGGTCTGCCGCGGCTAGAATCCGCGTCCGCGTTTGGCAGCGGAATGCAAGTTTGCAGACCGCGGTTACTCGCATGTGCTCGCACCCATAGCTTAATTGGATAGAGCATCTGACTACGGATCAGAAGGTTCGAGGTTCGAGTCCTCGTGGGTGCACCAAACCGATTTCCAGTGACGGCGGGCTGACCGAGCCCGCCGTTGTACTCTTTGAAGGATGAGTCAAGCGCAGTGGATGGACGAAGCATTTGCGCTTGCCGAGGAAGCTGCGGCGGACGGTGAGATCCCGATCGGAGCGGTCGTCGTCGACCGTGATGGCCGGATCATCGGCCGCGGCCGCAACCGCCGCGAGTCGGGCGATCCGCTCGGCCACGCCGAGATCTATGCGATCCGCGAGGCCGCCGTCGCCATCGGCGACTGGCGTCTCGAAGGAACGACGATGTGTGTGACGCTCGAGCCGTGCGCGATGTGCGCCGGAGCGTTGGTCAACGCCCGCGTCGACCGCCTGGTGTTCGCCGCCTTCGACCCGAAGGCGGGGTTCTGCGGTTCCCTCGGCAATCTGGTGCAGGATCCAAGACTGAATCACCGTCTCGAAGTGGAGACGGGGTTCGAGGAGGAACGCTCCCGCGTCCTCCTGCAGTCGTTTTTCCGCAAACTGCGCGTCCGCGACAAAACGGAGAGGTGGCAGAGTGGCTGAATGCGGCGGTCTCGAAAACCGTTATACCCTAGCGGGTATCGGGGGTTCGAATCCCCCCCTCTCCGCCATCGGACGGGCACGGCCCGCGGCGTTGGTCGGCATAGCCTCGGCGGACATTTCGCATCCAAACACCCTTCCTTAGTACCTGCCCGCAGCAATCGGAGAGATGGCCGAGTGGCTTAAGGCGCACGCTTGGAAAGCGTGTGTACGTTAATCGCGTACCGTGGGTTCGAATCCCACTCTCTCCGCCAGGCGGGCACGGCCCGCTGCGCTCGAGGCCATAGGCTTCGCGTCGGTTCCCCCATGAGACGAACGCTCTGCCGTCCGGCTGTTCCTCCGGCGCTCTTTACCGCGTTGCGATCGTGTGCGACTTCGCTGTTTCCATTTTTCGGGTAATCCGTCCCCGAGATCTGCCGAGCTTAGGTAATGTGTGCCTGACTCCGGAGATCTCGATGAACAAGACACGAGCAGCAGCGCTCTTCGCGCTCGCATTCCTCATCCTTCCATTCGCATCGCGATCCGCTTTGGCAGACGACGGCGGCTACATCATGCGAAAGTCCTCGGACGCAGGCGGTCCGGCGGTGGACTGGATCGACATCTCCGCGACGGGAACGCTCGTGACCGGCCTCGCGGACGAAAACGCCACCGCCGCGATTTCGTTGCCGCAGCCCTTCCACTACTTCGGCGTCGACTACAACACCATCAGGATCGGCTCGAACGGCTGGATCTCGTTCAGCAACACTTCGAACATCGCCGGCTGCTTTCCGACGATCCCGTTCCCGGGCGGACAGGCCGACGGATACATGGCTCCGTACCTGGCGGATCTGACCTTCGAGAACGCCGGCAATCCCGGCACCGTGCGCACGTACTCGGATGTCGCGAACGGCCGTTTCATCGTCAGCTACCTGAATGTTCCGCACTGGTCGAGCGACAGTCCCGGATACACGGGCAGCAACACCTTCCAGTTGATCCTCGAGTTCGCGAGTCGGACGGTGCGATTCAACTATCTCGCGCTGACCGACGTTCCGAACCGTACGAGCTGCAACGAACCCACCGTCGGCATCGAAAGTGGCAACGGTGCGAGCGGGATCGAGTTCAACCACGGCGGGATCGTGCCGTCGCCCTTCTCGATCGAGCTCCTCGCTCCCGGCGCCATCGACGTCGCGCCGACGAGCGGTCTGATCACGAGCGAAAGCGGCTCCTCGGCGAGCTTCACCGTCGCTCTCGCATCGCAGCCGAGCGCGAACGTCACCATTCCGCTCGCCAGCAGCGATTTGTCCGAGGGGACGATCGCGATTTCGTCGCTGACGTTCACGCCAGCGAACTGGAACGTGCCGCGCACCGTCACCGTCACCGGCGCGAATGACGCGCTCGTCGACGGCGCCATCCCATACCAGATCGTTCTCGGCACGTCCGTCAGCACCGCTCCGAATTACAGCGGCATCGATCCCTCCGACGTCTCGCTCACCAACACGGACGACGATGTTGCGCTCGTGACCGTGGGTGACGTCGTCATCCCCGAGGGCACCGGGAGCAACCCGCAGGTCACGTTCCTAGTGAGTGTCGACAAAGCAGTGGTCGGTGGATTCACGGTTCCATTCCACACGGCGGACGGCAGCGCCACCGCACCGGCCGACTACACCACCACGTCCGGCACGGTGACCTTCGCCGGCACTGCAGGCGAAGTGCAGAGCGTGCCGGTGACGGTCATCGGCGACAACGTGGCCGAGGACACCGAGACCTTCACGCTCAACCTCGGCATCCCTTCGAACGCGCGCGTCGTGACGAGTGACAACCAGGCCGCCGGCGTCATCATCGATGATGACAGCGCGGACCTCTCGCTCATGCTCTCGGATGCAGTGGATCCCGTGATCGCAGGAACCAACCTGACCTACATCGCAACGGTCACCAACAACGGTCCCCTGCCCGCTACGAGCGTCACCATCACCATGCCGCTTCCCGCGAATACGAGCTTCGTTTCCGGAACCGTCGCAGGCGGCGGGTCGTGCTCGGGTACGCCGATCGTCTGCACGATCGCGGGCAGCATCGCGCCAAACGCATCCCGTGTCGCAACCAT
>JAFAVZ010000588.1 GCA_019242175.1 Acidobacteriota bacterium | reverse complement strand
TAGAGGTTCGCGCTGGTCTTGCCGCGCAGGCGGAGCATGTTCGCAACGGGAGAAGGCAGGCGGATCAAACGCGACTGCACGATGGTGGCCGATGCTGGAAAACGTTCGAACTCCGGCTGTGGCTCCCACTTCTCGAATGCCATTCCCTGCTCCTCACCCATCCCGTCCGTGCTGGCGTACGGGATAAGATCATAAAATCCAGAATGTTTTTGTCAACGATTTATCGCCTCGTTTGAGGACAGAAAAAACCTGATTCGACGATATTTTTATTCTGACGAATCGCTTTCGGCCTCCATATTCACTCCACAATCGCCTCCTATCTTTCCTCGGTATGGAGGACGTGAACATGAATGGATTCAGACCTTTAGCTGCTCTTCTGGGCGCGCTCGCGCTCGCCGCGGTGGTAGGCACGATGGCCTTCAATGCCGGAGTCAGCCGTGGAATCGAACAGAGCGGAAAAATTGTGATCGCGGCTCCGGGCACGGTCCCGCCCGCCGTTCCGTATCCGTATTACGGCTACGGATGGCACCATCCGTGGGGCCGCGGGTTCTTCTTCGGACCGCTGCTCTTCATCCTGTTCTTCGGCATGATCGTGCGCGGCATCTTCTGGCGCGGCGTTTGGCACCATCATCGCCATCGCGGCCGTTGGATGGACGACCCGCGCGTGCAGGAGCGCATGGACCAGGTGCACCGCGAGATGCACGAGCGGATGTGGAACGAAGGCCGCGGCGGCAGCGCGCCGGCAGGAGCCCAGCAGCTGTGAAGACGATCCTCGTGGTCGATGACGAGCCGCAGATCGCGGAGATCGCGAGCGATTACCTGCGGCTCGCCGGCTTCGAGGTGATCGTCGCCGGCGACGGCGTTCGCGCGCTCGGCGCAGTGCGCGAACGCCGTCCAGATCTCGTAGTCCTCGACCTCGGTCTCCCCCGCCTGGACGGCCTCGACGTCGCGCGCGCGATCCGCCGCGACTCCGATCTCCCGATCATCATGCTCACTGCGCGCGTGCAGGAAGAGGATCGCCTCGCCGGCCTGGAGATCGGCGCCGACGACTACATCGGCAAGCCATTCAGCCCGCGCGAGCTCGTGGCCCGCGTGCGCGCGGTGCTCCGCCGCAGCGAGAAGCAGAGTGATGATCCCAACCTCTTGCGCGTCGGCGACGTCGCCATCGACGTCCCACGCATGAGCGTCACGCGCGGCGGCAAACCGGTCGATCTGACGACGACCGAGACGCTGCTCCTCGCGACGATGGCCCGCCATCCGGGCCGCGTCTTCACCCGCGCGCAATTGCTCGACGCGGTGCGCGGCTCGGATGCCGAGGCTTTCGATCGGGCGATTGATTCGCACATCAAGAACCTTCGGCGGAAGCTCGACTCGCAGTACATCGAAACGGTGTACGGCATCGGTTACCGTGTGCCGGACACGCCGTGATCCATCCTCGCCATTCGTGGCACCAACGTTCGCATCCTCCGCGCTGGCATCGCGAGATGCACGGCCGTCCGCCCGCGCGCTTTGTGCGCCGCGCCGGTTGCGCGATGGCCGCGATGCTCGTGCTCGCCGCGATCGGCGCGAGCACCGTCGCGACGATGATCTTCCGCGGCACCGGCCGCCCCACGCCGCCCGCATTGCTCGCGCTGGCCGTGATCGTGGCTCTGGTCATCGGCTTCCGCCTGGTGATCCGCCGCATGTCGTACTTCTACAGCGAACAGGATCGACTGCGCCGGCAACTGATGGCAGACGTCGCGCACGAGCTGCGCACCCCGCTCGCGATCCTGCAGGGCCGCATCGAAGGATTGCTCGACGGCGTCTACGAACGCGATGACGCGCGCATCTCGGAGCTGCTCGATGAGACGCGCCATCTCGGCCGATTGGTCGAAGACCTGCGCACGATCGCGAATGCCGAGGCGGGCGCGTTGGAGTTGCGCAAGGAGCCGACGGATCTGGCGGAGCTGATCCGCGACACCGCTTCGTCGCTCGCGGTTTCCGTCGATGCGCCATCGTCTCTGCCGCTCATCGACTTCGATCCCGTACGCATCCGCGAGGTGTTGCTCAATCTGCTCTCGAACGCGTTGCGCCACACGCCGCCGCCCGGTACCGTGACGATCCGCACGTTCGAAGAGCCGCGCCGCATCACGATCGTAGTGAGCGACACCGGCAGCGGCATTTCTGCCGACGAGCTGCCGCACGTGTTCACCCGCTTCCGCAAAGGCGCCGACTCCCGCGGCTCCGGCCTCGGGCTGGCCATCGCCCGCAACCTCGTGCTCGCGCACGGCGGCGGGATCGACCTGGAGAGCGAAGTGGGACGCGGGACGACGGTGCGCGTTTGGTTGCCGCGCTAAGTCGTTTCTGAACGCGCCGCTGCTGCAATGCCGGCAAACAATCCGTCGAACACCGGCTTGTGGAAAGGCACGACCGCGTACCAGTAGAGCAGTCCGGCCAAGCCGCGCGGACGGAATCGCGCCGTCTGGGTCAGCCGCGCCTGCGTCGGCGCGCCGTCGACCGGTTGCACTTCGAAGTCGAGCACGGCGTCGCCCGGCACGCGCATCTCGGCGCGGAGCGTCAGGCGACGCGGCCGCTCGATCTCCGCGACGCGCCAGAAGTCGAGCGCCTCGCCCCACATCAGCTCGCGCGGATGCCGCCGGCCGCGACGCGTTCCCGGCCCGCCCGCGAGTCGATCCATCCAGCCACGCAAACGCCACAGCCGGTCGTACGCGAACCAGCCGCGACGGCCGCCGAGGCCGAGGAGGACGTCGAAGACGCGGTCGGGCGGGGCGTTGATGATGCCGCTGCGAGCGTCGCTGAAGCTATCGCCGCCCGCCCAGTCGGGATCGCCGGGCAACGGACCAGCCGCGGTCCACGAGCTCTCGACGTCGAACCGCGCCTCGGCATCGAGGGCCGCGCGGATCGCATCGCGGACGCCGAGCAACGGCTGCGGCATCAGCTTCGCCGCGACGTCATCGTGAATCACGACGCGATTGCGCAGCCCCTCGGCGAGCGGCCGGGCCATGTTCGCGCCGATCGGCGTGACGAGGTGGATCCACAGCGCGCTCAAACGCGGCGTGAGGAACGGCACGGGGATGATGAGGCGCCGCCGCAGTCCGCGTTCGGTCGCCACGATCTGGATCAGTTCCTGGTAGGTCGTGATCTCCGGTCCGCCGATCTCCAGCACCCGCCCGATGGTTTCCGGCGTGGCGAGGCATTGCACGAGGTAGTGCAGCACGTTGTCGACCGCGATCGGCTGGACTTCGGTCCTCACCCAACGCGGCGTGATGAGGACCGGCAGGCGTTCGGTGAGATAGCGGAGGATTTCGAAGGATGCGGAGCCGGCGCCGATGATCATCGCCGCGCGCAACGTCGTGACCTTCGCGCTGCCCGAGGAGAGCACGCGCTCCACTTCGCGCCGCGAGGCGAGATGCGCGCTGAGCCGGTCTTCGTTGCTGCCCAACCCACCGAGATAGATGATCCTCGCGACGCCCGCCTGCCCCGCGGCAGCGGCGAAATCC